>NZ_JBKVCZ010000014.1:0-4175 GCF_046966825.1 Hungatella sp.
CATGTAAGGGTAGGGGCGTCCCACATGCCCGGTGGAATCCGGCGTAAACAGGCAGTCAGGCTCATAACCGGCCTTTTTTGCCTCCCTGGTGACTATGGCCATCATCTCATCCGTATATCCGGTTGTCGATCCGATCCGAATTCCCGCACGTCTTAATTTCTCCACGGTTTCAAGCACATGCTCCTTCGGCTCGGCAAACTGATCCAGTACCTTCATCAATTTATCCAGGAACAGATCGTGCATGGCGTCCACATCGCTGTCCTCCGGCTCTCTTCCATGGATCTGTACGAATTCCCGATGTATCCGGTTCATCCCCAGCATCGTCTTAATATGATCCCATTTCAGCATTCCCATGGGCTTTCTGGTCTCCTCCATGGTAGGCTCAACACCAAACTCCTTAAATACCTCAACAAATGTCTGCACCGGCGCGAAACACCCATAATCCACAGTCGTTCCCGCCCAGTCAAATATAACCGCTTTCCATTTCATAAATTCAATTCTCCTTTTCCTTCCAATAATCAGCCAGAATCGCACAAAGCTTTTCCATGTCTTCCGGATAGATCTCTCCGATATTTCCCACGCGGAAGGTTTCCGCATCGGTCACTTTTCCCGGATATATGGCGTATCCCCGCTCCTTGATATAGGAATACATCTCCTGAAAGCTGCAGCATTTATCTTCCGGATAGAAAAATGTAGTAATGATCGGTCCCTGATGCTCCGGTCCCACGTAGGGGCGGAATCCCAGCTTTTTTAATCCCTCAATCAGTATGCGGTTATTTTCCGTATATCTTGCGTGCCTGGCCGCAATGCCGCCTTCCGCCTCCAGCTCCCGGATCGCCTGTGCAAATGCGAGAACCACATGGGTTGGCGAGGTATAGCGCCATTTCCCATCGGCCTCCATGCATTTCCACTGGTCATACAGGTCCAGAGACAGGCTCCGCGCCACGCCTTTCGCCGCTTCCAGCGCGTCACGCCTGCATATGACAAAGGAAAAGCCTGGAACACCCTGAATGCACTTGTTCGCACTGCTGACTATAAAATCAATGCCCCAGTCACCGACAGGAATTTCCATGCCGCCAAAGCTTGACATGGCGTCCACAATCATGGTTCTCCCCGCCGCCTTTACGACGCGGCTCACAGCCTCTATATCATTTAAAACCCCGGAGGTGGTCTCACTGTGCACCATGGCTGCATGAGTGATCTGCGGATTCTCTTCCAGCATTTTTTTAATAACCGCGGCATCGGGAATCTCATCGTAGGCGGTCTCGTACACCGTACAGGAGATTCCTGCGTGGTCCGCGATCGCCTTCATGCGCAGCCCGTAAGAGCCGTTCGCCGCAATCAGTAAATGATCCCCGTCCCCTATGGTACTCGTCAAAACGGATTCCACGCCGAAGGTCCCGCTGCCCTGCATCAAAACGGCCGTATACTCCGGTTCTGTCACGCCTGCCAGTTCTAAAAGCTTCTTGCGTATCCACTGTGTTATCTGCTTATAGTCGTCATCCCAGGTACAGTGATCCACCATCATCTCTCTCTTCACGGTATCCGTGGTGGTCAGTGGTCCCGGTGTCAATAATTTATACTGTATCATGCTTCTTATTCCCCTTCTTATTTTGATTGCCTTTGCGTATTTCGTCAACGCTTCTGTACTTTACTTTAATGCCTCTGCACTTTTCTTCAACGCCTCTGCACTTTTCTTCAGCGCCTCTGCATTTTACTCCAATACCTTTGCATTTTCCGACAACTGCTGATGCTTCTCCAGAAGCCCAACCGTCAGCTTCTCCGGAAATACCATAGGGTACGCGGATTTGTTGGCGGAATCACTGCTCTCCCCCTCATATACCGGCAGCGGGTAAGTCTTAAGCAGCTCCTGGCGTCCGTTTTTGATAATGCATTCCGCCATCTCCATGGCCAGCGGATTGCTCTCTGCACCCTTATCGACTACTGCGACAGACTCAGTCAGTGAGAAGTTGCCTTCCGGCGGGTCCACATAGTCCACGGGAAGTCCATCCACCTTGTCCGCAACGGCCTGATGGCGAAGACCGAAGCCCACCCCCACCTCTCCGGCGCGCACCTTTTTAAGCGGTGCGGAGCCTGAACTCTCGATATGATCTCCCGCGTTCTGATAGATGCCGGCAAGAACCTCCGTCGCCCCATCCTCTCCGTAAGCACTGACCAGCGCCTGGATGAGCAGCCATGCAGTGGAAGAACTCTTTACATCGGTTACGGATACCATTCCCGCATACATAGAGTCCGCCAGGTCCTTTAAGCCGGTCGGCATCGGCAGGTTATTTTCCTTTAAAACCTCCGTATTTACAAAAATGGTTCCTTCCTGGGCCGTAATCGGTGTATAGAACGCCGGGTACTCGGCAAGGGGCTTCGTCTCAAAGGACAGGTCCTGAAACATCTGATTCGTCTCCTGTGCGCTGTCTAAATAGAAGGAACTCATGGTGACCAGATCGGCCTCGATATTGGTTCCCTCCGCCAGAAGCTTTCCGCCCAGCTCGGAGGTTCCAAAGGACTGAAGAATGTATTTTCCCTCGTAGCCATTACCGTCCAGCGCATTTTTCATGGCCTCTATGGCCTCGTCGTCCGCATTCGTATAGATTACCACTTCCTGCGCCTTCTTCTGACATCCGGTGAGCGCGGCCATCGCGCCCAGGGCACAGACCATGGCCAGTGCTGCCGCTCTTTTTCTGTTTTTCATATTCTTACTCCTCCTGAATTTTCCTGTTTTTTTCTGTTCCGCCGCAATACTCTGCCGGCCTTCGCCTCTTTCCGATCCGTCGCCAGCCAGGAAAACAACGCCCTGGCCGCCAGGTTCGTGAGCAGAATAAAGATGGACAATACAAAAATCTCATTATATTTCGTGTAATACTGCAGTTCCTTAATCTTCGTGGTGATCACCATCGTCCGGGCTCCCGCGATAAAGATCACGGCGCTGACCGTTACCATGGCGTTGACAAAATAGTAGCTGAATACTTCCAGAATGGTAGCCATGGCATTGGGCGTCACCACCCGCACAATCGTCTTCAGCCAGGTGTCCCCCATGAGCATGGCCGTCGTCTCCCAGGACGCGTTCATCTTTGCCAGGGAGTTCTTCATCATCAGATACGGCGTGGAAAAATAGTGGATCACATTGCAGATGACGATGAGGGTCAGAGTATTCTGCAGGGAAGTACCTGAGAACACCAGCATATAGGCGATACCCACCACCATGCCCGGTATGGTATTGGTGATCAGGGAAATGTTCTCGATCACCCGTTTCACCTTTTCCGGCAGATGGCTCCGCGCCGTGGAAAGGGCCGCTCCATAGGTGGTAAGAGAGCCGGTAAGCGCGGTCAAAAATGCAACCAGCAGGGAATTCTTATACACTCCCAGCAGACTCTTATCGCTCAGGACGCTCTGCAAATGCTCCATGGTAAAGCTGACCCGGTACGGCCATTCTTCCACAAACGGCACCACGAAGATCACCGCGAACACCGACAGCACCACCACTAAGACCAGGGCGCTTCCCAGGCCGAGTATGCCGTCCCTCAACCGGTTTCTCCGTATTTCTATTGCGGAGATTTTATTATAGCGGATATTGTATTTCTCCAGATAATGCAGCAGCGTGATCGTGAGCACCGACGGGATCAGCATCAGAATCGCAACTACAGAACCGCGGTTAAAATTCGGTATGCTGCCCAGCATCTCATTGTAAAGCACTGTTGCCACCACCTCATACTTCCCTCCCACGGAGGCAGGAATCCCATAGTCCGTAAAGCACAGGAAGAAACACTGTACAAAGGAGGCCGCCAGCGTCCCCAGCAGCGGCCGGGCCACCGTCCGGAAAAACGTCTGCCACGGATTATCCCCCATAATCCGGGATACAATGGAGAATTTCTTGTCTATGTATTCCATGGTGTTGGACACCAGCAGAAATGACACCGGCAGCGTATAGATTAAATATCCCAGCAACAGCCCGTAAAAGCCATAAAGCTCGAACAGCTGTCTTCCGAACAGCCTCGTGATCAGTCCCTGCTTTCCAAAGGAATAAATAATGGCAAATCCATACGTAATGGTCGGCAAAAGCATCGGTATCACCGCCGCCCGCCGAATCAGGCTTTTATAGAAGGAGGGCAGATTGCTGTAATGAATGGTGTATGCAAGCAGAAATGCCAGCAGCGTCGAAA
>NZ_JBKVCZ010000014.1:4185-82429 GCF_046966825.1 Hungatella sp.
TCGAAAGGACCGCGCAGCACACCGATATCTGAATGCTGTTGCCGAACGCCGCTGCGAATCCCCTTCCGGTCAGAACCTCAAGGTAATTGCTGAGGGTCAGAGCACCGCCTTTTTCAAGGGACTTATAAAACAGACGGCAGAGCGGCACGATCAGAAAACCAAGGAACAGCAAAGTGACCGCCAGAAATATCCCCTTGATCTCCACTTCTTTCTTCTGTTTCATAACGCTACCCTACTCTCACTTCCATTATCGGAGCGGCCGTCTGTTTAAACAGCGTGAATATGTGGTTGCGCTTTATCACCAGCTGGTTTAAGATGAATTCCTTCACGAAATCATTTTCCGGAGTCTCGATAATCTCCTCCGGCCTTCCATATTGGGAGATCCTGCCCTGATTGACGATCAGCACCTTATCCGACAGCGTCAGCGCCTCCTCGGGGTCATGGGTGACGATGATGGTAGTCAGGTGGTAATCCCGGGCGATCTGCCGGATCTTATCCTTGATGGATTCCTTGATCACACCGTCCAGTGCGCTGAGAGGCTCATCCAGCAGCAGAATCCTCGGTTTCATCACCATGGTTCTCGCCAGCGCCACTCTCTGCTTCTGCCCTCCGGAAAGCTGCTCGATCTTCTTATGCAGGTGCTCCCGCAGCCCCAGCAGATCGATCAGTTCCTCCACCTCCTGCGGCGTCGAGATCTTCGGGTTATTTTTCAGGCCGTAGGTGATATTCCGGTACACGTTCAGGTTTGGGAACAGGGCGTAATCCTGAAATACGATATTGAAGCCCCTCTGTTCCATGGGCATATCCGTGATCACCTCTCCGTTGAAGATGATCTCCCCTTCATCCGCCCCAGTCAGACCCAGAATCAGGTTCAGGAGCGTAGTCTTTCCGCAGCCGGAGGGACCCAGGATCGAGACGATCTCGCCCTCCTCAATATTCAGGTTGATATCCTGCAAAATAATATTTCCATCATACGATTTTTTCAGATTCTTAATCTCAAGCATAGAAACTCCTCTCATGGTTCATATATGGCGTGTCTGCCTTGCCGACGTCTCTATGAAACCATATTTTTCCTGCTTTCAACTACCGTCTTCTTGAAAATTCTCTGTAAAATGGGCGTAAAAAAAGCTGTAGAATTTCTACAGTTCGAAATTCTACAGCTTATATTTTTTCATCACTTAAAGCTTTGTGGGCTGCCCATAGGCCTGCTTCCGTATTACCCTGCTGCTCTCATCCAGCTTTCCGGTATACCGCTCATAGTCGCTCAAAAGAATGGCAATATAGATCATATCCACCACCATGAGCTGCGAGGCCCTGGAAAAGATGGCGTCGCCGTACAGAAACTGCCGGTTGCTGGTGCACAGGACCAGATCGGAATACTGTTCCAGTAAGGTATGTTCAAAATTGGTGATGGCGATCGTCTTCGCTCCGGCCTTTCCGGCCATCTCCATGGCGTCCACCGTACTTCTGGAAAATCCCGAGTAAGATATGCCGATCGCCACGTCCCCCTCCGAGAGGCTGGCCGCGCTGACGCTCTGCATATACACATCTCCGTAAGCGATGCAGTGGATTCCCAGGTACATCAGCTTCGTGATCAGATCCTGCGCTGTACAGGAGGAATTCTCCACGTAATAGACGGCGATTTTATTCGCCCCGGTAATCGCTTTTACCACGTCTTCCAGGATATCCGGCGTTATGCTTCTTATAGTCTTCTCGATCTGTCCGATGGTGGTTCCGATAATTTTTGCCGGGACATCGCGGATGGTGTCGCGTTCGGAAAATGGAAAACCGTACAGAAAACGGCTGCCCTCCTCCTGTTCACTCCCCGCCAGTTCATACCGGAAATCCTTAAATCCCTGGTAGCCCAGCGCCTTCACAAACCGCATGACGGTGGGCTGGCTGACTCCTGCCCCTTCAGCGATCTTTTCCAGCGTTAAATCCTTCAGATTTTCCCCGCATTTTAGCAGATAATCCGCCGTCTTCTTCTCGGATCTGCGCAGCACCGGATAGGACCGGGTAATCTCCTGTTTCAGTCTCTGGTTCATTGACGCCTCCCATTATGTAGAAATACTACAATTTTACGTCAATTATACGAAGTTCCGAACAGGCCAACAAGACAGGTTATGTAAAATTTTCCTATAATTACTGCATTTTCACCGTCTCACAGAACTCCTGTAGCGTCCGGTGAAGCTGGCCCTCCGCCGTCTCGTCACAGAGCACGACAATCTTATCGCCGGCAAGCAGCTTCGTATCGCCTCTCGGCACGAATTCCGCCTCGCCCCTCATCAGGGAGACGACGAGACACGTCTTCGGCCACGCGATCTCCGATACCTTCATGCCCTCCGCCGCGCTTCCATGGAAGATCATGCCTTCCACCAGCACCTTTTCTCCGGTCAGAACCGCCTTCTTATCCGGATTCTGCTTCGCCAGCAGACGGTGAAGCAGCTGGTCGTAAACCGGCGCACACCGCATGATATCCGGCACCAGATATGCAGCCAGGGACACCATGGACAGCGTGAGCAGATGGGAGAAGGACCCCGTCATCTCACTGATTAAGATAATTCCCGTAATCGGCGCGCGGACAATGGCGGAGAAGTAACCGGCCATCCCCAGGATGATGAAGTTGCCTAAAAGCCCGTCTAAAGAACCGCTCACCATTCCCACCGCGTTGAAGTAGATGCCTCCGATCACGGCTCCCATGACGAGAAGGGGCAGGAAGATACCGCCCGGCGCTCCGGAACCGAAGCTCACCATGGAAAATACGAATTTCAGCACAAACAGCAGACACAGGGAGCCCATCACCATTTCTCCGGAGGAGAGCACCTCCACCAGGGAATGGCCGCCGCCCAGGACGGACGGATAGAGGAATCCGAACACCCCGGCCAGCATAAATGGGATCAGCAGCCGCATCGTCTGTCCCGGAAGCTTCTGATACAGATCCTGGGATTTGGACAGGCAGGTGTTATAGACCACGCCCATCAGCCCGATGATGACTCCCAGAATAAGCACATGGCCGTATGTACCTAACGGCATCATATGAATAATATGAAAAGTAAAGACCGGTTTCAAGCCGAATACATTTCTGGAAACAAAGTCTGATGTAATCGATGCCGCCATGGATGACAGAAGGATCTCCGGTGAAAAATGCTTATGTATCTCCTCTAAGGAGAACAGCACGCCCGCTATCGGCGCGTTGAACGCGGCAGATAAACCGGCGCTCGCACCGCAGGTCATGAGAAGCTTTTCCTCCGTCTTCACCCGCTTCGTAATCCTGGAAAATCCCTTGGCCGCCATAGCGCCCAGCTGGATGCTGGGGCCTTCGCGTCCGAGAGACAGGCCGCATCCCAGACCGATTAAGCCGCCTGCCAGCTTAGCCAGCAGGACCCGCCACCAGCATTCGTCGATCTCGCCCATGATCTCGCCTTCCACCTGGGGAATACCGCTGCCCGATATGAGCGAATCCCATTTCAGAAGCATCGCCACAATTATGGCCGCCACAGCAAGCACCACAAACCACACCGGCACAAACCACGTGTGGGTCCTTCCATAATTCAAAACGGAATTCAGGAGTATTTCCGCATATCCCAGCAGGTAACGGAATGCCACCACCACGACTCCTGAAATAGCGCCCACGGCGACCCCTTCCAGTATCAGTGCATAACGAAAACTCCGGTAACGGTTAATCGTATTGGTAACCGTATTCTCCGACCGCATCTTACGTTCCCCCTCTTTACTCTCTTTTAACATTCCAATCCTTTCGTTAAAAACGTGTTAATTTTTCTATTGACAGTATTTGATTATAACGCTGTGATCTTCAGATAGCAAGGAAATTGTTCACAATTTGGCCACATATTCCCTCAAAAAAAGTATTATGATATGGATATGAAAAAGAAAGTGGTGAGATTTATGAAGCAACACACACATCGATGGACCGGGCTGCTCCTTGCCGCATGCCTCCTCTCCATCCTTCTCTCTCTTCCGGCCTTTGCCAAAGAGAAGGAAAAGATCGATAAGATTCCCCTCAGTTTTTCCTCCTCCATAACAGCGGGGAAAACAGGCGGAGAAGTATACGTCACGGTCGATGATCCCTACTACGCATCACACTGCCGGATCGTCAACACGAAGATTGTCAATCAGCCGGATTCGTCCTGGACAGCCGGAGTATCGCCGGAAATCATGATTTCCCTCCGCGCGGAAAGCGGGTATTATTTTTCTTCCGCGCAGGGAGAGGCGTTCCGTTTAACCGGAGCCGGCGCCGTATTCGACCGGGCGGAATTTCTCGAATCCCAGTCTGTTCTGCATGTGACAGTCCGTTTAAATGCGCTCTCCGACCCGGAAGCGGCGGTCGTTCTAACCGGACTTTCCTGGGATAAAGGGGCCTTCACCGCACTCTGGAACGACGACAGCAACGCCCGCTATTATCAGGTTCAGCTGTTAAAAGACGGTCAGCCTGTGGGCGCCATAGTAACCACCTACACCAATTACTGCCGTTTATCCGATAAGATAGCGGGAAAAGGCAGCTACAGCTTCAGCGTCCGTTTCGTTGACAGCGCCTTAAACCGAAGTGAATGGATCACCTCCGAGACCTGGGAGATCAGCGCTTCCGAGGCAGCCGTGCTGGGGAACGGGACAAAAAGCACGTACGGTCCCGGCACAGTCTCCTCCCCCGGCAGAGCCGTAGGAGAATGGAATTCCGACGACACGGGATGGTGGTTTGAGCACCCGGACGGAACGTGGACCACGGACGGCTGGGAATCCATCGGCGGGGAGTGGTACTATTTCGATCACTCCGGATACCGGAAGAGCGGATGGATTCCATGGCAGGGTACCTGGTATTACTGTGACGAAGACGGGATCATGCTGAAGAACACGGAGACTCCCGACGGATATGAAGTCGGCAGCACCGGCGCAATAAAAGACAAATAAAAACCCCGGTTTTATCTTCTTTTCCCAGGAGACTGTTCTCAGGGATTCAGGAGATAAAACCGGGGCTTGTCATTTGCCCGCCCGTCATTTTTGCTTATTGAGTGTTCTGCGCTCATGCAGCTTTTCCGATTAACAATTCCGGGGAAAATGCCGTGCTGTGGCATACGATTTCCACCGGTTTTCCAAGGCCCACGTTCATAACGCCCATCAGTGATTTTCCATCGATTACAAGATGATTGTAACAGATGTCAACATCGAAATCACAGGATTCCGCTTTGTTTACGAACGCAACCATTTCTTCTACGGTTGAAAATGTATAAAACATGTTTTTCATTTGGAGCACCTCCCTCTCTGTTTGATGATCTTATTTTACTCCTTATTTCGACGGAATAAAATAAAATATTTTTACGAAATGTTGTAATATTTTATGTTCTTTTCTAATCTTTCCCGGTTTTGGACTTTCCATACATAAAAAAATGAGAAATTCTTTCATTTTTTTACGAGAAAGGACTACACAAAAAATGATTTATCGTGTATAATGTAGAAGTTCGGGTTTCGGCGGGCACATATGGCCGGAAGAACTGAATGCTCTGGAGACGTATCGAAGTGGTTGTAACGAGCCGCACTCGAAATGCGGTTGTCGGGTAACCGGCACGTGGGTTCGAATCCCACCGTCTCCGTTTTCTAAAAGAACACCAGAAATCATCTTTGATGGCCTCTGGTGTTCTTTTTATTTATTTCTGAATAAATTCTTCAATAAACTTAGAGGCCACTGCCCCATCCGAAGCGGCTGTAACGATCTGGCGCAGCGGTTTTGTTCTCACATCGCCGACTGCAAATACACCCGGTACGTTCGTCCTGGTCGTCTCGTCCGCGATGATATATCCCTGTTCATTTCTCTCCACCTGTCCTTCAAAAACTGCGGTGTCAGGCACTCGGCCAATTGCTACGAAGACGCCGTCGCAGGCAATCTCCCTCTCTTCCCCCGTCTTCACATCGGCCAGACGAACTCCCGTCACCTTCTTCTCGTGGAGAATCTCTTCAATACGGCTGTTCCATAAAAACTCGACCGGGCTGTCCTTCAGCGCATTCTGGTATACCATGGAGGCGCGCAGTGCGTCCCTCCGGTGAACGAGATATACTTTCTTACAGATCTTTGCCAAAAATAACGCATCCTCCGCCGCACTGTTGCCGCCGCCGGATACCACGACAGTCTTGTCCTTATACCGCATTCCGTCGCATACCGCGCAGTATGCCACTCCGCGGCCGCGCAGCTTCTTCTCTTCCGGCAGTCCCAGTTCTCTCGGTGAAGCGCCGGTGGCGATCACCACCGTCTTTGTGAGAAGCTCACCGCCTGTAGTCGTGATCTTCTTCGGCTCGGCCTTAAGATCCACACGGATCACCTCGTCAAACGCAGTCTCCGCACCGAAACGGTCGGCGCCCTTTTTCATCTTTTCTCCCAGCTCGAAGCCGTCGATTCCATCTTCAAATCCGGGATAATTATCTACCTGGCCGGTAGTCGCCATCTGACCGCCCGGCGACAGCTTTTCCAGCACCAGGACCGACATGCCGCTTCTTGCGCAGTAAAGTGCCGCACTGTAGCCGCCGGGACCTCCGCCAATGATGACAACGTCATATATTTTATCGTTCATATCGTATTCTCCTCTTGTGAACAGTTATCGTTTCGTTTTAAACCGCGCCGTTCTCTTTCAGCCAGTCCTCAATCTCTGTCATGGAACCCGGATTGATGAGAGGCTCGCTCGCCTTACCGCCCTGATATACGATCAGTGTCGGGATCGTCTCGATCTCGTGCTTCTCCTCCAGTTCCGGACTCTCATCGATATCAACCTTGCCCACCAGAAGCTTTCCTTCATACTGTGCCGCCAGACGGTCCACCACCGGTCCCAGTCTGCGGCAGTAACCGCACCACGGCGCCCAGAAATCCAGAACCACCGGTTTTTCCGCCTGAAGTACCTCTTTGTCAAAATTATCTTTATTAATTGTCATGATATCCATCGTTGCTGCTCCTTTCCCTCTGCTGTAACTACTGTTATTTTCTCAGATACAGTTCATACTGTAATTATATTAGTTACAGTATGAACTGTCAAGGGGTTTTTCATAATTATTATCAATTATTATGATTTCCAATTTTCGAATAAGATCATCGAATCAACACACACTGATAAATTGAAAGGAGCCTTCATCCATTTTCAGCAAAGCTGTTTCACAGATAGAACAGAGCAGAAAGGCGGCATCCATGTCAGTCATTAAAATAACCGGTGCGCGGAGAAAGCAATACGGCGAAGTATCTGTACCGGAATCTTCCCCTGCATAACAGTCATTGGTAATGAATTTCTTTACCGATGTTGTATTGCATACTTCAGTTCGTTATAATGGTTCATGAACGTTAACGAAAGGAGTCTGCAATATGGAAAAGCATCAGGTATCGATTGATACAGCAAAATGTGTTGGCTGCGGTGTATGCGCGAATGTATGCGCTGCACATAACCTTACCATCAATCATAAAAAAGCAAAAACAATATCAGATCACTGCCTCATGTGCGGACAATGCAGTGCGGTCTGTCCAAAAGAAGCCATTTCCATCACCAATTATCCTGTGGAACAGATCGAGATAAAGGGAGAGGGCCGACTGAATCCGGACGATGTATTAAATGTTATCCGTTTCCGCCGGACCATCCGGCAATTTAAGCAGAAAGAAATTCCCAGTGAAGTAATCAGCCAGATTCTGGAAGCGGGCAGACTTACGCATACAGCGAAGAATATGCAGGATGTATCCTTTATCGTGCTGGATCGCGAAAAAAATCGTATTGAGCAAATGGCGGTCAGCCTCTTTCAGAAGTTAAAGCCAATGGCAGATTTGTTCAGTCCCATGGCAAGAAATAATAAGATTGATGACAACTTCTTCTTTTTCAACGCGCCTGTTGTCATTGTCATTTTGGCAAAAGATAAAACAAACGGTATTCTCGCAGCACAGAATATGGAATTTGTCGCGGAGGCTAACGGTCTCGGCGTACTGTTCAGTGGATTTTTCACAACGGCGGTGAATGCTTCGCACAAAATAAAAAGAGCGCTGAATATACCAAAAGGAAAACGAGCCGCCATGACCCTGGTAATGGGTTACCCGGCCGTTAAATTTCTCCGCTCTGCACCGCGTGAAAAATTAGACGTCAGCTATCGATAAGGAGGCCGGTAATGGCAAAAGAATGTGATGAGAACCTGTTAGAAATCGTTCATGGCTTTCAGAAATGCAGAAACGCATTTACCGCCATTGGTGATGAAACAAGACAATTGATCCTGCTGGTGCTGTTGGAAAGCGATCTGTCCGGAATCCGGGTCGGTGAAATTGCACAGAAAGCACATCTTACAAGACCCTCCGTTTCCCACCATCTGCAAATATTAAAGGAATCCGGGATTGTTGCAATGCGGAAAGAGGGCACGAAGAACTACTACTATTTAAGTGTAGACGGAACGCAGTGGAAAGAGATTGCTGATTTGATCAACCTCATTTATGCGAGCATACGTCATATCAGTTCGCAGCCATAAAAACAAAGCGAAAGGTGATTACTATGATCTTATATTTTTCAGGGACAGGAAACAGCGAATACGCTGCAAAGAGAATTGGCAGAGAGCTCCGGGACGAGGTCCTCAATTTGTTTGAAAGAATCCGGAACCACGATTATTCAGAAATACACTCAGACAGCCCGTGGGTCGTCGTCGTCCCTACCTATGCATGGCGGATTCCGCGCATCGTACAGGAATGGCTGGAAAACGCGGCGCTGACCGGGAACAGGGACATTTATTTTGTGATGACCTGCGGCGGCAGTATCGGGAATGCAGGCAGATACTTAGAAAAGCTTTGTGCTGCGCGGAAGCTTCACTATCTGGGATGTGCCCAGATCAAGATGCCGGAAAACTACATTGCAATGTTTTCCACACCGACGCAGGAGGAGGCACTGGATCTCATCCAGCAGTCTGAAGCTATGATTGACAAAACCGCCCTTACGATGAAGAGAGGCGAGCCCATTCCACAGCCTGCCTTAACCGCTCAGGATAAGATAAGCAGCGGGATTATAAATGATATTTTTTATCCGGCGTTTGTTCATGCAAAGAAGTTTTCCGCTGCTGATACATGCATATCCTGCGGAAAATGCGTCAAAGTCTGTCCACTGAACAATATCCGGCTCGAAGCAGGAAAGCCGGTATGGGGAAAGAACTGTACGCACTGTATGGCCTGTATCTGCCGCTGTCCGGCCGAGGCCATAGAATATGGCAAACACAGTAAAGGAATGCCGCGGTACGTTTGTCCAAAGACGATGTAGGCGGCACTCCCCTTCCTCTTACCCTATTGTCTCATCATTCTCACCAAAGGTCTCCACGCGAAACACTACGGGGCGTATTCCATCCGTGCAGCAGACGATGGTCTGTCCGTCTTTCCGGTTCCACGGCTTATACGTCCCGCCTGCTGCTACGCTTGTGACACTGTGGTAAATGTCAATCCACGCCCAGGGACAGAATCCCTCGGGCATCTGCGCGCCTCCCTCAAAGACAAAGCTGTCTCCCACGTTCAGCAGGCCACAGGGCCCCGCCTCCCTGCCTTCCGTTAAGTATTCATCGGCAAAATCCGGATAAAATTCTTTTCGAAGAACCGTTATTTTTACTCTTTTCATCTTACACCTCTGTCTGCTGTAATCGTAAATTCTCCGGGCACATCAGGATTGTCCCAGGCCGGATGCTCATCAAATCTTTTCAGGATGAACTTGTTGTTTATGACGGCGTTGATAATCTCGCTGATGGTATATTTCCTGTAACTGCACCGCGGCATCTGCCGTCTGACACTGTCTTCGTAAAAACGTGCGTGAGCCATCTCTCCCTCAAAAACAGCAGTTGAGAAGTAGCTCATGGATGGCTGTTCCAGATTCAGGATATCCGCAATCTTGGTAAATGGGTGGAAATCGCTGCATATCATCGTTCCGCCCAGCTTCAGCAGCGCGTACATAACCTGCATAAATGCGTCGATATCATGGAAATAATGCAGCACGCCTGTTATCCTGTGAGATATCGAATACGGTCACTTCCGCTCCCAGCACAGCCAGAGGAACCGCCTTCTTTCCGCAGGAACCGCAGATATTGGCAATCTTTCTGCCTTCATACGTATCAAAATACGCAGAATACTTTTTCAGCATGGCGGCCGGATTCTCTATGATTTTCTCTGCCTTCTTAGAAGGAGGCCCCTCTTCCTTAAGCCAAAACTCATAAGCGTTATATTCCCACGCGCGTTTGTTTCCGGAGCTGTAATCCATCATAAATCCGCCCTCCCTATTCTGATTTTCCTTCATCTGCGGTTCCATTTCTTCTATAATAATCTATATCATATCAGATAACCGTCCATTTTACTACATCCCGATCATATCAAACGCTTCAAACGAGCCCGCCAGATCGTAATCCTCTTTTGGATTCCGCCCCCTCATCTTTTCTCCGTTGGAGGTAATGCGGCAGCCGCGTGCCGGAAGCAAAGCGTCGTCCGGCCGCCCTCGTACCTACCTTCATTCACTCACTCTCCTCTTCTCCTGTACGCCTCGTCCGCCAAAAGCAGGCCATACCTTCCTGCATGATTTCTATCAAAACTTTGCGTATTTTTCTTAATAAATGATTTGATCAATATATTTATAAATATATAAAATGCTTCCTGCCGGTTGTAATCCGACAGGAAGCAATCGTACTTTCCCGATTTTTCTTATTCCTGCTTTATCTTACTTTCTATTTTCTCTCATTTTCCCTTACTTCCTATTTTATCATACAGCATTTCAAAATCTTCTACCGCCATAGGCTTCGCATAGAAAAATCCCTGGGCCATCTTACAGCCGATTCCCTTTAAGAACCGGGCCTGAGCCTCATTTTCCACGCCCTCGCACAGCACCTCCACGTTTAAATCCCTGGACAGATTTACGATGCTGTTGATGATGCTTTTATTGGCGTATGTAATCTCACTTCTCCCCAGAAAGCTGCGGTCCAGCTTGATGATATCGAAGGAGATATCCTTTAACACATTGAGACTGGAAAATCCTGATCCGAAATCATCCAGCAGGATCGGGTATCCGTACTCACGGAACCGGTTGACCGCATCGCTGATCTCCATGAGATTCTCCACAAAGATACTCTCTGTGATCTCGAGCCCCAGATCCTTGGGATCGACACCATATCCCGTGACCAGCCGGTGAAAATCATCGACGAAGCCCGCGTTCTTAAACTCTTCCCTGGAAATGTTCACGGATACGGAAAAACTGGAAAGCCCCCGCCGCTTCCTCTCCGCCATATAGCGGCACACCTTGTCGTAGATCAGAAAATCCAGCCTGGTGATATCGCCCACCGTTTCCATAAGCGGGATAAATTCCCCTGGCATGATCTCTTCCCCCGTGCTCCGCATTCTGGCCAGCGCCTCCGCTCCCGTAATCTCCCCCGTCCTGATATCAAAAAGCGGCTGCAGAACAAAATAAAATCCATCATCTGAAAAGGCCTGCATGATTTCCTCCGACAGCCTCCGGCGCCTCACATGATTTTTCTCCATCTCCTCCGTAAATATAGCGCATCGCGATACAAACGTCGGTTTTAAAGACTTTCTCACCTGCTCCGCCCTGCTGATATAGGGATGGATGCTCTTCGCTCTGTTAGGGATCTCGCAGATTCCGCAGACGAAGCCCGGAAAACACTTGGGATGCGCCTCCCACTCTCCTGCAAGAAACGCCTCGGTTTCCCGGTGGAACTTTTCCGCCATATCCTCGGCGCTGACGCCCTCGGGTATGGTAAACAGCGCCACAAAATTGTCGGCGTACACGCGGCTCCCACAGAGATAAAAATCACTCTTTCTCAGATGATCCGCAAATGCCAGGAGCATCCGGTTGCCTTCCTGCTCCCCGTAAATGCTGTTGAGCGCCTTAAATCCCAGAATATCGGCGTACAGCACGCCAAAATGGCGGTGCTCCCTGTCCTTTTCTATGATTTCCATTGATTTCTTCAAAAATGTATCGTAATCCGGCAGCTTCGTGACCTTGTCGTACTGCTTCATCTCCTGAATCATGTAACTCAGGTTGCTGTCTTCCTGTATTTTTAAGATAAACTCGGCGTCGGCCTTCTCCTCCTGGTACTCCCAGAATTCCTTCACGTGTTCCATAAAGTTTCTCTCGTATTCCTCAGAGTAGAAACGCCCCTGCCATCCTCCTGTGTTTTCCGCATAAAGCTGCGCTCTGAGCGCTTTCTTGTACATCTCATCGAGGCCGCTTCCCTCATCCGTCTCCCGAAACGCGCCTATGGTCATGGAGTTGAAGATCCTTTCTCTCCGCGCAGCGGTCAGAAGACGGTCGAACAGGGCTTCCAGGGTTCTCTGCTCACAGGAAGCCAGAAAGACTATTCTTCCTTCCCCAATACTGCCTGCTGCCCCGTCCGCCAGACACGGTTCCCGCTCCAGCAGATTTAAGATCCATCCCCTGGCATTCTGGCTCCGGCGTTTGATTGCGACTGAGTATTTTACAACACAAAGGCTGTAATGTGCAGCTCCTGCGCTTTTCTTCAGTAACTCTTCCAGCGTATACTTTAGTTCCGCGTTTTCCAATACCCTCACAGCTGCATCTCCTCCACCTCTGTCTGACTCACGGATCACCAAAATGCTGCCCGTCTCAGACATTTTCATAGTTTAAGTTTACCGCGATTCACAGCGGTTGTCAAACTTTACCACGGAACGATTTCCCCGGATTCTGCGCAGAAATACAGGAGGCAGCCCGTCTGGACCGCCTCCTGTATCAACACTTTCTATTCTTTATTTCACTGCGTGGGCCGGCTGATAATCTTCCACAGACTGGATCACTTCCCGCTTGATCGTTCCCGAAAGGAAGAACGACATCTTCGCACACGCCGGGCCGATCAGCTCATAGAGCACGGAGGAGGACAGGATGATGGTCAGGAGCAGACTTCCGATCTCTGCCGGAAGCATTCTCTGTCCAAGGAACGCAAGACCGATGGCAACGCCGGCCTGTGGAATCAGCGCCAGGCCTATATAGCGTTTCATGGTTACAGGCATTCCTGTCATGGAGCATCCGATGTAAGCACCTGCGTATTTTCCAACGATACGGATAAAGAAATAGCTGACTCCTATGATTCCTGCCGTCCGGAGCGCTGTCACATTTAAGTTCATACCGGAAATGATAAAGAACATGGACATGACCGGCGGCGTAAAATGGTTCACCTGCTTAAACAGCTTCTTATCATTGGTCACGTTCATATATGTCGCACCGAATACCATGCAGGACAGAAGGGGAGAAAGCTGGAAAAATGCGCAGATGCCCGAGATACCCAGCAGCATCGCCACCACCAGAATCAGGCGGTTATCCTTGCTTCTGGCCGGTGTCAGCAGCTTCGACAGCACAACTCCGCATAAAAATCCGAGAACCAGTGCCATGAGATTCCAGAAGATGGGAACCATCACATCCGTAAATGAGATATGGCCGCTGGTTCTCGCATTGACCACCGCCACAACGGCACTGAAGGTCAGAAGGCATACCACATCATCCAGAGCCACCACCTGCAGAAGAACATTGACAAAATCGCCTCTCGCATGGTACTGATGAATGGTCATCATCGTACTGGCCGGAGCGGTAGCCGTGGCAATAGCCCCCAGAATCAGCGCGAAGTTCCATGACATTCCGAATATCATTCTCATGCTGATCGTCACGAGAACACCGGCCGCCAGCGCCTCGAAGATCGTGATGATAATCACCTTGATCCCTGCTTCCTTAATAACTTCCTTCTTAAAAAATTTCCCAACGCCGAAGGCGATAAACGCCAACGCAATATCACTCATAAATCCCATATGTCCCAGAATATCCGACGGCACCATCTTTAAGCAGCACGGACCGATCAAAACTCCGGCTATGATATAGCCGCTGACGTTCGGCAGCTTCAGCCGTTTCGTAATCCTGGTGACAATAAACCCCGCGAACAGTATGATAGACAGCGAACAGAGCACTGCTGTAGATTCATCCATTTGACTGTATAAAAGTTCCATAAAAACATCCCCTTTTTCCCCATTATTGTTGATACTATATGATTTTTTTCCTTTCTATGGTACAATTATAGCAGTCATATGTATAATAGCAAATTATGGTATCTATTGTATTTATAAATTTTTATGATAGGGGTGTGATGTTCATGATGGATTCCAAACTGGAAACCCTGATTAAGGTCAATGAGACACGCAGTTTTACAAAGGCGGCCGAGCTGCTTTCCCTGACGCAGCCGGCAGTCAGCCAGCATATCCGGCAGTTGGAACAGGATCTGGGCGCAACGCTCTTCATTCGGGGGGAGGGTCCCCTGAAACTGACGCAGGAAGGGGAAATTGCGATAAAGTACGCCAAAAGAATTCAAACGCTCTACCAGAATCTGGAGCAGAGTCTGGGCGATCAGAAGCGTCACATCACCAGGCTGTCCGTGGGAATCACCCACACCTCGGAGAGCAATATCATGGTGGAGGTTCTGGCACGTTACAGCAGCCTGAACGCAGGCTGCCGCATAACGATTATTTCTGACACCATAAATAATCTTTATAATAAGTTGAAAACCTACGAACTGGACCTGGCAATTGTCGAGGGAAAGATCGTGGATAACAACTTTAATTCCGTCATGCTGGACACGGATTCCCTGATCCTGGCGGTATCCAACCACAATCCGCTCTCAAAGAAAAGCATTGTGACACTGGAAGAGCTGAAAAAACAGCGCCTGATTCTCCGCCTGCCGGATTCTGCCACCAGAAACTTATTTATCTCCCACCTGGAGAGCAATAACGTCTCTATCGATGAGTTAAATGTGACTCTTGAGGTGGATAACGTGGCCACGATCAAGGATTTGGTGCGAAGAGACTTCGGAGTATCGATTTTGGCAAAGAGCGCATTTGCCTCGGAACTGCGGAAGGGAAAGATGACCGGACTTCCCATCGAGAACCTGAGCATGACGCGGGAGATCAATATGGTTTACCATAAGGATTTTGAGCATACGGATCTATTGCAGGAGATTACCAAGATCTACTATGAGTACTCCAGAAGTAAATATACTTGAGAGTGTGTTTTTCCGGCGGGATCTGGCTGCTACTGCTTGTTTACAATATAGATTCCGATGCAGACCAGAACCAGTGCTCCTATAGCGGTCAGCCCAAAGGCCTGTTGTCCTTCGCCCAGAAACAGGGCTGAGAGGATTACTCCGAAGACCGGGTTCATGAAGCCGAAGACGGCGACTTTGGAGACGGGATTCAGTTTCAGCAGAATTCCCCAGAGGGAATACGCTACTGCCGAGACGGCTGCCAGGTAGAAAAGCATGGAAATGGAAGGCGCTGTCCACACACTCACGCTTCCGCCGGTGAGATATCCACAGAGAATCATGATAATTCCACCGAGCAGGAACTGCCAGCCGCTGAGCATAACCGGATTGTCCTCCCGGGAATAGATTTTTATCAGGACGGAGGAGACCGCATAGGCGATGGTCGAAAGCAGGATGAAGCCTTCTCCGGTCAGGGACAGGCTCATGTCCAGTCCGCTCTGGTTGATGTTGATTAAAACGACACCGGCAAAGCCGGCGATGCAGCCAATGATCTTGTGTTTGTCCAGCTTTTCCTGGCGGAAAATAAGGCTGGCTATGAGAATGGCTACAAATACGTTGGAGGCCTCAATAATAGAGGCCTTCACCCCTGTCGTGTGGGCCAGGCCGACGTAGAAAAAGAGATACTGGATGACGGTCTGAAACAGGGACAGCTTTGCGATCCGGATCCAGGAGGTCTTCCGGGGAATTAGAGGACGGCGGTTCATCAGGCTTCCGAGGAGAATCGTCAGCAGGCCTGCAAGGGTAAAACGGCAGCCGGCAAACAAAAGCTGGCCGGAGATGTCATTGCCGTCAATCTGAAATAGTTGATATCCTATCTTTATACATGGAAAAGCGCTGCCCCACAGCGCGCAGCAAACCATCGCTGTGAGGCAGACGCCCATCGTAGTCGTTAGAAACGCACTTTTCCGGTTCATCTTACAGTTCAATTCCTTTTAACTTGATGTAATCCTTAATAAGCTTCGCGGTCTGCTCCAAATCGAATTTGCTGGTATTGATGATCAGATCGTAATTGGTCCAGTCCTCCCAGCGGCCGCCTGTATAGTAACGGTAATACTCCTTACGTTCTCTGTTAATCTTCTTCACACGTCTTGCAGCCTCTTTTTCATCCACCTTATCCACTTCCATGGTACGCTTGATCAGGGCCGGGACATCGGCATAAACGAAGATTTTTACGAGACCCGGCACGTCCACATCCTCGCGGCTTAAAATGTAATCAGCACAGCGTCCGGCAATGATGCAGGACTCCTGGTCTGCCAGTTCCCGGATAACCTCAGACTGGAAACGGAACAGATTCTCGGGTTTCACGATATCGCCGTCTGTAGACGGCTTCCCCAGCTGCGGCTTCATCCCGCTTACAATCTTGTAAAGCAGGTTATTGCCCGCCTTTTCATCGGCCAGACGGAAAAAAACCTCTCCGACTGCACTCTGCTCCGATGTCATGGTCAGAATTTCCTCATCGTAAAAATGTATTCCCAGCTCTTCCGCCAGCGCTTTCCCTACGATCCGGCCGCCGCTGCCGTACTGCCGGCCAATGGTAATGACCAGATTCTGTTTTTCCTTCATGATACCTTCCCCCTTATTGTTCTTCCATTACCGCATCAAAACAGATGGCTCCGTAAGGACGGATGCTCATGCGGTAAGCATTGCCTTCTCCGAGGGCCTTCTCGATATATGCCACGTACTCTTCCACCAGATCGTTTGGCAGCATAGCCATGATAACACCTGCGAATCCGCCCCCGTGAACACGGCACGCGCCGCGCTGTTTCCCGGCGATGAATAACTCCGTAAGCGCCAGTGCGACAGTGATCCCCTGCTCCTGATAGGCGCTGTTGGTAAAGCAGTTCTGAAGCCATTTCCAGGAGGAATTGCCGGAAGCCGTGATATTGTTTAAGAAATCGGAAAAACGGCCTTCCTTTAATGCCTTTACTTCCGCCTCTACGCGCTTGTTTTCCTCAAAGAAATGAAGGGCGCGCAGCACAGAACGGTCTCCCGCATACTCTCTCACTTCCGCAAGGTGTCCAATTACCTCTTCTTCCGTAATCTCGGCGCAGACCTCTTTTCCAAAGAATTCGGCCACTTTCTTCATCTCAATCGGCACAGAGGAATAATCCGCGCTTAAATCCGCATGGCCCTTTCCGGTATTGACGATAATCAGGCTGTGATTCTGGGAGCTGAAATCAAAATCGATCTTCTCCACAACCGGAGAAGCCGGCTCCAGAAAATCAATGGTGATGAGACCGCCGACCGCACAGGCCATCTGATCCAGCAGTCCGGAGGCCTTGTCCCAGTATACGTTTTCGGAATATTTTCCAATGTGGGCGTAGGCCACGGTATCCATACGGCCTTCATTAAAGAATGTATTTAAAATAGAACATAGAAGCATCTCGAAGGACGCGGAGGAGCTGACGCCGGCCGCGCTGATGACATTACTCGTAATATAGGCATTAAAACCGCCGACCTCATAGCCGGATTCCTTAAAGCCCTGAAGGAGTCCCTTCACCAGGTCAATCGTTCCCGCTTTCTTATCGCTGGGGGATAAATCATTCAGATCAATGATAAAGCTCTGATTAAATGTTTCGCTGATAATATGTACCTTGCTGCTGTTGTTCTTCGCAGCCACGCCGACACAGTCTAAGTTAATGCTTCCTGCAAGGACTTTTCCATGGTTATGATCCGTATGATTGCCGCTGATTTCCGTACGTCCCGGGGAGCTGAACAGGGTCACGTCTTCTTCCGCAAATTTTTTCTGAAAACTTTTCACAAGATTCTGATACCGTTCTATATTGGCATCCACCGCCGCTTCGCCGTACAGTGCGGTCATAAGCTTCCTGGATTTTTCAGATTCGAGCATTTGGATTGTATCGCATACTTTCATGTCACATGATCTCCTTTTTCCATACATTTTCAAAATATCAGAATACCTCCGACACCTGCGCCGCGGGAATCTGCTCTTTGACAAAAGTATATCATAACTTACGAGTCTTCTACAATATAATATTTATCGAAATCCTATAATTTCATTTGACGTCGCTGCAATTCACGGCCCCATGGAAAGTCTCCGCCGGGAATTCCGGTACGTGGGAGGGCAGGAGAAGGAAGTGTTTCCTTTTCCGAGGTTCGCAGGAACTTAAGCAGAAAGACGGGGAAAAGAGGTGGTGAAATCTGGCCTCCAAGCCAGATTTCAAGTGGACACGGAGGAGAAGTCCTTCAGGAGTTCTCCGTAGTTTGCACGATCCGCCCCTTTTCCCCGTCTTTCTGCTTTAGTTCCTGCCACCGAGGAAACAAGAAACACTTCCTTCTCCTGCCCTCCCACGTATCGGAATTCCCGGCGGAGACTTTCCATGGGGGCGTGAATTGCAGCTTGACACCCGCCCTGCCGCTTCCTTATAATGAGGAAGAACGCAAAAGGTAAGGAGGACTTTTCATGTACTGGAACGAAAAACCGTACCATTCCCTGGATTATAAGATGAAACGTATCTATGGTCATAAAATATATAAACTGGCATTAGACGGCGGCATGACCTGTCCGAACCGCGACGGCACCCTGGGTACGGACGGCTGTATCTTCTGCAGCGGCGGCGGCTCCGGAGAATTTGCCGAATCCCTGTCCGCTCACGTATCCGTCACGGAACAGATCGAAGCGGCTAAGGCCCGGGTAGAAAAAAAAATGGAAAAAGCCCGGCCCGAAGCATCACCGGAATATCCCGAAGGCCGTTACATTGCCTATTTCCAGTCCTATACAAACACGTACGCGCCGACTTCGCACTTAAGGGCGCTGTTTACTGAGGCCATCACCCATCCGGACATCGCTGTCCTGTCCATTGCCACACGCCCCGACTGCCTTCCGCCCGAAGTAATCGCGCTTCTGTCAGAGTTAAACCGCATAAAACCGGTCTGGGTGGAACTGGGCCTGCAGACGATTCACGAGGAAACAGCGCGCTTCATTCGTCGCGGCTACCCGCTGTCCGTCTTCAAAGGCGCTTTTCAAAGACTCCATGACGCCGGTCTGACCGTAATCGCCCACGTAATTCTCGGCCTTCCCGGGGAGACGCCCGCCATGATGCAGGATACGGTCAGCTATCTAGGCCGCTTGGGGGAACACGGCATTGACGGTATAAAACTGCAGCTTCTGCATGTGCTGGAAGGAACCGACCTTGCCGTCTTATACCGCGCAGGCGGTTTTCAGACCTTTTCACTGGAGGAGTACGTCGATCTCGTAATCGACTGTATCGCTCTTCTCCCGCCGGAGACGGTAATCCACCGGATCAGCGGCGACGGTCCCAAAAAGCTTCTCGTAGCCCCCGTGTGGAGCGGAAACAAACGGCTTGTGCTGAACTCCATGGCAAAGCGCTTCAAAGAACGCGGCGTGTGTCAGGGGGACCAGTATTTGAAGGAGCAGACGGATTGAGCAATTTTCCTGCTCCATTCATACCCAGAAAAAAAGGCGGTCTCTTTATACCAGAGCCGCCATTCTCTCAAACCCGAACTCATGCAGGACAAGGTCATCATCAATCACCTCGTCATACACTCCGTCTGCCTTTTTAAAACCATTCTTCACATAGAGATTAATCGCCGGTTCATTGATATCCACAACAAACAGCCTTAAGTATTCAGCCCCCAGTTCTCCCGCCCGGGCAACCGCCATGTTAAGCGCAATACTGCCAATTCCCCTTCTCAGGTAATCGACGTTCACTCCAAACCGGTCAATGTACAGGGCCTTCCCCTGCTCGTCGCTCCATCTCACACAGTCAGCGCCAGAGGCGGAACTGCACAGGGCAAATGCGGAAACAATATTCTCTTCTTCCGTGAGTACGTAAAGGCGATTCCTTTCAATATCTTCGTAGAAAAACTCACAAGGATATATTTCGTCCCAGATCGGGACTCCATTTTCATCAATGTTTCTGATGATTTCTTTATATACAGCTTTAAGCTGCGGTAAATCAGCCATCTCTGCCAACCGTAATTTCATGTCAATACCCCACCACGCCATTTTCATCAATGGTCACACCGAACGAAATCCCCTGCATGTACTGATAAAACTCTGCCTTTTTTCCCGGATCGGTCAGTTCCTTTGTAAATCCGGCCCCGGAAGTGCCTGGAACCAGGGATAACTTCACCTGATTCTGTTCCAGATCCACATCAGCGCGCAAAAGCGCGGTCTTCGGAATGCTGCTTCCAAAGATAAAATTGCCGAGACTGTATACAATCGGCTTTCCCTGATAGTATTCAATCCCCTGCAGTACATGAGGATGGCTTCCAATGACGAGATCGGCTCCCGCATCGATCAGCTGTCTGCCAAGGGTCCGCTGGTATTCCTGCGGCTTTTCGTCCCGTTCGATTCCCCAGTGCATGTACACCACCAGATAATCACAGTATTCCCCGGCCGCTTCGATCTCTTTTAAGAGTATGGATGGATCGTATCCGCTCACCATTCCCGGCTTTTTGCTGTTAGCCACCCAGGAAGTATCGGGATACACCCTTGAGGCTGCCAGGAAACCGATGGTTCTGCCGCGCACCTCGATGGTCTCCAGCTGCTTTGCACGGTCCATGTTGGCACCGGCGCCTACATAGGGGATTCCCGCATTCTCCAGAGTCGTACACGTATCCACCAGTGCATCGGTTCCATAATCCAGTGTGTGATTATTGGCAATCGTCACGATATCGATCCCCAGCTCATGCATCATGGAAACCCGCTCCGGCGGTACCCGAAATGTAAACTGTTTATCCGGAGCCGGCGTTCCTCTGTCGCTGAACGGGAACTCCTGATTCGCCATATAGATGTCCGCCCTGCTGATTTCGTCCCGATATGCCTCATCCAGCACTCCATGTATGCCCCCTGCATTATCATACGCGGTCAATACATGACTGGAAAAATATACATCCCCGCTAAAAAGCAGATGAACGACAGGATCCTCCGGTTCTGTCTCCGCCACTGCGGCCGTACTTGCCGCTTCCGTTTCCGATACTTCCAGCTTTAACACTTCCTCCGTAGCCGCCTCCGGAGCCGAAGCCGCCGTCTGCTCCCCTTCCTGCGCCGCGGGAGCCGCCGCCGTCTCCTGTCCGGAGGCAGGAGTCTCCCTTATGCCGCCTCTCTGTCCATCCACCGCAATCCAAACGAGGAGTGCCGCAAGGAGAAATACCGGAAGGATAATCAGAAGCTTCATTAATAAGTTCGTCCGTTTCATCCCTTCCTCCTTAATTCATTATCGATTGATTCATGATAGATGCCTGATTCATAACTTTTTCTGCAAATATTTCCGTTTCTTCCTTAATTTTCGCATCGTAAACCCGTTTTCCACTACAAAAGTACGTTTCTTTCATAACCTTTAAGTCATGATACTTCAAAAATACTTTATAAATTTCTGATGCACCTTCCAGAATTCCTGCTGTGGTAAAGACGGCTACACACTTTACCTGCTGTGGGGACAGGCTCTTTATATACTCTTTCAGTGTCCCGGGAATCTTTCCCCAATAGACCGCACCTCCCAAAAATAAGATATCCGTTACTCCTTCCAGCGGAACTTCGATGGATTCCGCCTGGCAGCCCGCCACCGGTGCAATGGCTTCCGCGATTACTTTCGTATTCCCTGTTCTGGAATAATAACGCACTGCTGTCTTCATGCTTCCCGCTCCAATCTCTTGATAGTCTTTACTAATATTACACTGAGACTGTGTATTTGTCAAATTATGCCAGCAGCGACCGCACTTATGCTTTATATGCGCATGACCGTCCACACCTCCATGACAAAGAAAGGCCTTCGCGGCTATCCGATTTCGGGACAGCCGCGAAGGCCTGATTCACATTACCCAATATGCTTGCATTACGATTTTACTATTACTATTTTATCATTACTGTTTCATTATACTTCGTTCTATATTCCTGCTCCAACGCACATGTCTGGAAGCCATACCGCCTACAATGCAACGATAATCCCGCCGTCACTGGCATATACCGTTGCCACTCCGGCCGTCTCCGTAATGATGACATCCTTAAATGACGCCTGGCGGCACATCTCGTTCTTCACCACCTCAGCACGCTCGGGATTGTTGCAGTGCGCGATAATAAGTACCTTGTCTTTCGTCTCTCCCGCTTCCCGGATCGCGATATCGGCCATGCGCGTAAGGGCTTTATTGATCCCCCTCGCCTGATCCAGCTTGATGATCACACCGGAATCAGCTCCCATAACCGGCTTAATGTTCAGTGCGGTAGCAAAAAATGCCTGAAGGCCGGTCAGACGGCCGTTCTTGCGCAGCGTGTCCAGACTCTCCAGTACGAAATATGTTCTCATATTCTTAATAAAGCTGCGTGTCTTCTCCTCAATCTCCTCAAACGGAAGAGATGCCTGACAGAGCGACTGTATATAAAGGGCGATGTTTAACTCCCCGGAAGAAGCGGAATCGGAACTGAAAACCGCGATGTTCTTCCCATCCTGGCCATGTTCCTCCTCATAGAGCTTCTTCGCCAGTACGGCGCTGTTGTACGTTCCGCTTAAATGCTCGGACAGAGTAATAACAAATATCTGCTCTGCGTCGCATTCAAATGCTTCCTTAAACCTCTCAGGCGACGGACATGCGGTCTGCGGGCACTCACTGCTGCTTCTTACCAGCTCCAGAAACTTCTTCTGGTCAAAGGTCTCATCATCTATTACCTGGGTATGCTCTACCTGCAAAGTAAGGGGAATGATCTGAAAATGCGGATCTTTCTTTAAGTCAGCCGTTAAATCCAGACAGCTGTCCCCGATAATCTTATAGCTCATATTCTATTTCCTCCTGACATATAACTTGTCATGTAGTATTCATTACTATATATTATAGGGAAGCCACGGTGGAATGTCAATAGAATATTACTCCTGAACTTCCGCATTTTGCATCTGTTCCCGAAGCTCCGGGCCACTCGTCCCGTTTTCGGCCGTAAGAAAGCCGGAAATTTCATTCAGGCTTTCAAAATCTGTAAAATCCACCTTCCTGCCAAATGTCTCAATCAGCCCCCGTGTCTCGGAATTTTGCTCTTCCGGCGGGATCTTCTTAACCCTGCTGTACAGAAGCCCCATCATCGCCCGGTGTGCGACGGAAAGCCTGGAGTAATCCATGCCTCCTCTCAGATGAAAGAGCTTCGTTTCTGCCCAAAGCGGGTCCGCCAGCTGCTTCTTTATAAAATTTCGGATATTTCTGACATTCGTTTCATCGGCCGGGTCAGACAGCCCTACTGTGACCACCAGAAGCTTCGCAGCCGGTTCCTGGCGAAGCAGCTTTGCCGTTTGGCTCAGACCGAGAATCTGCCCAGCATAGATCCCTCCCAGGTGTATGACCACTTTACAGGAAGAGAGAGACTTTACCTCCTTGCAGTTCCTGCACGGTATGCCCGTCCTTCGTGATAATTCTTCCGCATAACGCTTCGTCGTTCCGTACTTGCTGCCATAAATAATAATTCGATCCATATTCTTCCTCCTGTATCCTTCCTTATCCTGTGACCGTTACGGTGCCGCCGTCATCGCCTCTTCCGCGGCCTCCAGGCCGTCGATTCCATCGTATAGCTTCATAAGCAGCGTAAACAGCTGCTCCATCTCCTGATCCGTGTACCCCTGAAACAGACAGGCAAGTTTTTGTCCGTGAAGCGCTGCGGTCTGTTCAAAGTACTCGCCCAACCGTTCCGTTGGAAGCAGAAATGACGCCCGCTTGTCATTTTCGTTCTGTATGATTGTAACGAAACCCTTCTGTTCGAGAACTGCGGCCAGCTTCTTGATATTCTGCCTGGAGCATCCCAGCAGATCTCCCAGCTGGGTGAACGTCAGCCGCTCCTCCGACTGCCTCACCATGGTCAGAAGCATAAACTGTTTTAGCGTAATGCCGGAGCTGCTCTTATCAAATATGGTCTGAAGCCTGTTTTCAGCAATGCACAGCGTGCTGAACACAGCTTTCTCCTGCCTTTCTCTTGTACCTTTAAATCGTCTGATGAGATCTGAAATCTGCATGCGTCCCTCCATATGGTAACTTGTTACCTATTTATCGTAAAGAGGAGGACAGGAAAGTCCGCAGGCTACCCTGTCCTATTTTCCGGCTGGTCTCCATGAGATCAGCCGGTTCGTCTTATCTGTCTGTAGATCAGTCGTCTTCCTGTGCGCCTACAACCCCCGCCGTACTGGCGGCAGTCGCAACGACAATCACGACAACAAAGAGGATCAGCAGAATAATCCCTCCGAAAAATGCCAGCATAAAGGTCGTACCGTCATCTTCCGAAGCCGTCTCTGCGGCCGCCGGTTCCGCGGCCGCCGCCACGTTTTCCGTCTCCGCATGAGAAATGAGCACCGCACCCGGGGCCGCTCCTGCTAATACTCCGATGGCCAGCGCCAGCATAAGCCGCAGCACTGCCTTCTTTATCTCCCTTATCTTGTCCGTCATAAGAATCTCCTCCTGGTTACTATACAATCATAGTACCTAGTATATCATAAGGGAGCGGAAAATGGTATCCCTAATCATTCTTAGTTTCTTATTCCTCTTAGTTTCCTATTCCTCTTCTTTACCCATATCTGCCATAAGGATCATGATATCGTTGCTTCTCGCAATGAATTTCGTCATGCGCTCCGGAGTCAGGGATCCGTGGCTTAATGCGGCCAGGTCATACAGCTGCTCGCAGATTTCCTGGATGTGGCCGCCCTCTCTGTGATTCAGAACGTACTGAACCAGCTTATTGTTGTAGTTGAGCACCAGAGTCTCACCGCCGGCTCCAAACATGGACGGATCCATACCAGGCATGGTGTACATCTTCATCATCTCCTGCATACGGCGGCTGTCTTCGGAAACCGTAATCATGGAAGAAACGGCTTCATTTTTCAGTTTTTCCACTTTTACTTCCAGTTTATCGTTGCCAAGCGCCTTTTTGAACACCTCTGTCAGCGCGTCCGCATCGCCCTTCATGGCTTCCCTGGCCTCTTCCGTCATCTCTTCCTTAAAGCTGTCTGATAAGTCTGAGTTGATAGCCAGGAACTTCACATTCTCATTCTTCTGCTCCAGGAAATTGATGAACGGGCTGTCGATATTCTGAGTCATATAGACCGCATCCATGCCTTCCTGCTTAAACATATTGATGTACTGGCTCTGTTCCTTCTCGTCTGTGATATAGAATACGGTGTTCTCGTGCTTTTCCTTATTCTCCTCCAGGCAGTCGGCCAAAGTGAAATACTTGCCTTCCAGATTCTTGAAAATGATATAATCATTCATCTTTTCAGCGAATTTCTCGTCCTTTAAGCAGCCGAATTTGATAAATGGATTGATATCATCCCAGTACTTCTCGTAATTCTCACGGTCGGTCTTGAACATACCGCTTAACTTGTCCGCTACCTTCTTTGTGATGTAATCGGAAATCTTCTTGACAAAGCCATCGTTCTGCAGTGCGCTTCTCGATACGTTAAGCGGCAGATCCGGACAGTCGATCACGCCCTTCAGCAGCATTAAGAACTCCGGAATTACTTCCTTGATGTTGTCTGCGATAAATACCTGGTTGTTGTAAAGCTTGATTACGCCTTCCAGGCTGTCATAATTTAAGTTCAGTTTCGGGAAGTATAAGATTCCCTTTAAGTTGAACGGGTAGTCCATGTTTAAATGAATCCAGAACAGCGGTTCTTTGTAGTCATGGAATACCTTGCGGTAGAAGCCCTTGTACTCTTCCTCTGTGCACTCGTTCGGATGCTTGTTCCACAGCGGGTGGATGTCATTCTCCGGAACGGGACGCTTTAAGATCTTATATTTTTCCCTGGCAGGAGAAATCTCTACGACTTCTTTTTCGCCGTTCTCATTCTCTTTCTCCTCAGTCTTGGCTTCCTCGACGATCGTCTCGATAATGGTGTCTTTCTCGGTCAGCTCGTCCTTCTCGATGGTATCATACTGCGGTTCAGCGGAGGAATTCTCCAGATAAATCTCCACCGGCATGAAGGAGCAGTACTTCTCCAGCACTTCTCTTGCGCGGTACTCGTTGCAGAACTCCAGACTCTCTTCATTCAGGTACAGCTTAATCGTGGTTCCGAAGGAGGTCTTATCCCCCTCTTCCATCTCATATTCCGTACCGCCGTCGGATTCCCAGTGAACCGGCGCCGCACCTTCCCGATAGGATAATGTATCAATCGTCACCTTATCTGCTACCATAAATGCGGAATAGAAGCCCAGTCCGAAATGGCCGATAATCTGATCCTCATTGGCCTTGTCCTTATACTTCTCCAGGAAATCCTGTGCTCCCGAAAATGCGATCTGGTTGATGTACTCATCCACTTCTTCCATGGTCATACCGAGGCCGTTATCGGTGAAGGTGATCGTCTTATCGTTGGAATCCACCGTCACGGTAATCTTAAATTCCACGTCCTCCGGCTTCTGCCACTCTCCCATGACCTCAAGCTTCTTTAATTTCGTGATCGCGTCGCAGCCGTTAGACACTAATTCACGGTAGAAAATGTCGTGATCCGAATAAAGCCACTTCTTGATAATCGGGAATATGTTTTCGCTGTTAATTGTCAAACTACCTGTCTTTGCCATATCCATACACTCCTTACTCTTTGCTGTATATTTTTCCATGGTTTGCCATGGTTTCTCACTCTTTGCCTGCAAAGAGTATTTTAATACTCCATTTTCCAAATGTCAATAGAAAATTAGCACTCATTTAAAATGAGTGCTAGTAATCGTCTATTCCTCCTGGAAAATGATCTCGTTTTTCTTCAAAAAGCTTCTCACCGCCTGGTCCCATTCCATATCCAGGGTCTTGTCCAATGTAAAAATCGAGACCGATGTGCCGGTCACGCAGAACAGTTTTCCTTCCTCATAACGGATATTTAAGTACAGGCCATTGACCTGATCCGCCTTCAAAGGCATCTGATGGCCAGTTACAAACTTATCCACTGCCTGAGGCGGCATCTGCAGCACAATCTGGAAGCTGCCCGGAAGCTTCTTCCCCTTAATCAGTGAAAAACAGTATGGCCGGATCATCTTCCAGGAAGACAGTTCTTCCATCTGATTCTCCTCCAGCTCCTCTTCGGAATAATACCCCTGGCGGATATGACCGTCGATGGTAAACACATTAAAGGTAACAATCTCCGCTTCCTTGATCAGGAAGTGATCAAATGTCTCTCCCACAAAGAGTTTGGCTGTAAATTGTCTGATATCTTCAATTCTTAATGCTATCATTTCACATTCTCCCCGTATTCTTCATGCATTTAATTCGCCAAAAGCTGTCCACGATCTCAAATTCGATGATCAGGTCGTCTTTGAAATGTGCCGTGACCGTAAGATCCTGCCACTCATACGGCGTTCCGTTCCATAGTAAAAAGCTCTCCACAAACAGCTTATGATCCACTGAAAACTGCTGGATGCACTGCATGGTAAGCGCCACAAATTTCTGCTCGGTCACCGGTGCAAAGACCTCCTCCAGCACACCGGAAAAGGCCACCAGAACCGCGCCGCCGGAATGCGGCCCCCGATAATAGCAGCAATGCTCCGCTAACCCACAGGCCACTATGGACAGTGAATGGCCGTTAAAACTGTCCGTCAGTTCAAATTCCGCAGTCGTAAGAGGCTCAAGTCCCCACTCTTCTCCCACGGCTCTCACCTGGTTCGCCGTCTGAAGAATCTCCTCTGGAAAACCATTCACATTTTCCCAGCCCCACAGCCACGTATTGGAGGAAGACGCCTCGCTTCCAAGAAACTGCAGGGGATACTCGTCCGTTCCAAAAGCGATCACGCCCCGTGAAAAATCCACATTCCAGTCACGGTCCTTTACAACCAGCTCCCTGCACGCATCCTGAACCGCCATCACCTTACCAAGGCAGGCAGAAAATACGAGAAACCAGCTGCTCCTGTCAAATTCACAACAGGTAAAAGCCGACTTTCTATTATGATCCCCGTTCCCATCAGTTCCCGGCGTCTCCACTTTTTTTCGATTTTTAAAGAAGTTCATTTTGCTCCTCCTCGTCTGTATTCCGCTTCATCCTCAATGGAACTATTTTACCATAGAAGGCGCGGGGACGCCATTCTTAATTTTTACCCACAATCAGTAAGAACCAATTCCCACCTCTTCCACTTTGTGATATACTAAAAGCTGTAATTACACAGAAAAGAGGTCAAACCTATGAATGATATGAAACAGCTGGAGCGGCTTATCTCCGCTTCCGTATCCCCGTATCACTGCATCATGACGGCCGCCGCTTCCCTGGACGGCGCCGGATTTACAGAACTCTCCCTTTCCGGTTCCTGGAAACTGGAGCAGGGACACTCCTACTATATAAAAGCGTACGATTCGACGCTCATCGCATTTACCATCGGCGAGCTGGCGGATCAGACGCCGAAGCTTAAACTGGCCGCCTCCCATACGGACTGGCCCTGTCTGAAATTAAAGCCTTCTCCCGAGGTAACTTCCGGACGGTACGGAAAACTCAACACAGAGGTCTACGGCGGACCGCTTCTTCACACCTGGTTTGACAGACCGCTGTCCATGGCAGGCAAAGTCTGCGTGACCAGTGATGCTCCGGCCGGCACGAAAACCATATTCGTGGACTTTAAGCGCCCGGTGCTCACGATTCCAAACCTGGCGATCCACATGAACCGGGAGGCCAATCAGGGCGTCGCTGTCAATCCGCAGGTTGACATGCTCCCGCTCTTAACCTTAATTAAGAGTGACCTGGAAAAGGAAGATTTCTTCTTAAAGGCTCTGGCCGCCGAAGCCGGTGTGGAAAAGCAGGATATACTGGACTACGAAATCTACGTCTACAATACGGAGAGCGGCACTTTATGCGGGCTTGACGGTGAATTCTATTCCGCTCCGCGTCTCGATAACCTGACCTCCGTGCAGGCCTGCTTAAGCGGTATCATGAACAGCACTGCCGGAAATGAGATACATGTGATCGCGCTTTACGACAATGAGGAGATCGGAAGCAGCACGAAACAGGGAGCCGCCTCGCTGCTCATGGACCGTGTGCTGGAAAAGCTCTTCCTGTCCCTCGGCTGCTCCAGAGAAGCCTACTTAAACGCCCTGTTTGACGGCTTCATGCTGTCTCTCGACGTCGCACACGCGATTCATCCCAACCACAGCGAAAAATGTGATATCAAGAACCAGATCCTCATGGGAGACGGAGTCGCCATCAAACTGTCGGCCAGCCAGTCCTATGCGACCGACGCGACCAGCACGGGAATGATTGAAAGTATCTGCAGAAATGCCAAAATTCCATACAGGAAATTCTCCAACCGTTCCGATATGAAGGGCGGATCGACTCTCGGAAGCATCTCCTCCAGCTATTTAACCATGCGCACCGTGGATGCGGGAATCCCGATGCTGGCCATGCACTCCGCCAGGGAGGTCATGGGGATTGCGGATCAGAAAGCACTTGTTGATCTGGTGACTGCTTATTTTAACAAAACAAGCATGGATTGAAAGACTTGAATAAAAAACAGGAAACAGGGGGCGCCAGCTGATGGAGCCTCCTGTTTCCTTATCTCGTTCTTCTGCTCTCAAGCCCAACCGCTATTCACAGGCTATTCATATATCTTCATCGTCTCCGGCACAATCTCTCTGCCGGTTTCCAGCGGTGTGGTCGATGTACGGCTTCCTTCCCAGTACCGGTATACATAGGTACTGGAAAATAAAAGTCCCGCCGCGATCAGAAGGACCAGAATAACCTTAAGCACCGCGGCAAAAACTGCCTTCCCCCTGGTACTTTTGCGCTTCCGGCTCCTGCCCCGGCTGCTCCTTCCCCCTTCTGCCATGGAATGCCCCTCTGCTTTCCTTTCCCTTTATGAATTGGGAAAATGTTTTCTGTACAAGTCAAAAAAATTCGTGGTAGTCGTCTTATCGTCAATGGAAAACTTAATTCCATCCCAGATATCGTTGCTGAATGTAACCGGATTCTCTGTCTTGAACTGATTGTAGATCTGTCCGAATGCGTCCTTTTTCCTCTGCTGGTACAGGTTATCCTTTCTCGCCTGTGTGGCATCCTCGTCGTAATCGCTCACACATTTGATGATGTAGAACATGCCGTTGTCCTCCACCACCGGGCTGATCTCGCCTGCCGTCAGGGAAAATGCCGCATCCTCCAGCGCTTTCCTCGCTTCTCCGCGTCCCAGCTGTTTCTGAATCTCGTTATCCTCTGAATACTCCCGTGCAATGGCTTCGAAGTCCGCCCCGTCTTCGTTCACCTGATTCAACACGTCCTGGGCCGTATTCCCGTCCGAGAGGACAATCTGGTCGATGGTTATGACCTTTGCCTCACTGTCGCTGATCTCCAGATTCATATCCTTTGTCAGTTCACTGACCACCTTGTTGGAAAGGAAGTATTCCTCATACATCGTCCGCACATCGTCCTCCTTCATCCCCATGTACGCGATGTCATCCTCGGTCAGAGACTCATAATACTCCTCCGACAGCTTCCGGATCTCCTCCTTCTCGGCGCTCGTGATGATAATCTCCTTATCCTTTGCCAGAAGATTCATCCATTTCATCTCCTGAAGGAATTCCTGGGCCTGCCCCAGCAGATACGTCTCAAATGTCTCCCCATCCGGCAGTTCCACGCTCCAGATCTGGCCGGTATATGCCTGCTGGTAACGGTTGCGCTCTGTCGCCACAATGATCATGGACTGAGGAAGTGTGTATGCCTTCGTTTCATTTACCTCTGAGACCATGGGAAGCCCCTTGGCGCAGCCGGTAAGAAGCATGGCGGCCAGAACAGCAGCCAGCGTTTGTTTCACTTTTTTTCTATATTTAAAATTCATGGACAACTCCTGTATGAATGAAAAACTCTCCTATGTGTTATGCGAATAGTATTATACCATACTTTCTGTCACGATTCTACTTCCCTGATTCGTTTTTTCTACCAGAATATGGCTGCCGATCTGTTCTTTCAATTCTTCCACATGGGAAATGATTCCAACCATGCTGGAACCGCCGCTCAAAGAGGTCAGAATCGCCACCGCCTGTTCCAGGGATTCTGCGTCGAGAGAGCCAAATCCCTCGTCCACAAAGAGAGCTTCCACCTGGATGCCTCCCGCGTAGCTCTGTATCACATCGGAGGTCCCCAACGCCAGTGCCAGCGCAGCGTTAAACGCCTCGCCTCCCGACAGACTCTTCACGGAACGGCGCTTGCCCGTATACTGGTCAAGCACCTCCATCTCCATGCTCTCCTTACTTCTCCTGTCTCTCGTTCTGTCCAGCCGGTGCAGTTCGTACCGCTCCCCGCTCATCTTGAGAAGGCGCCGGTTTGCCGCCCGGAGAATGTCCTCAAAATAGACGGATAAGACGTACTGCTCAAATACCAGATTCCGGCCGTTATATCCACCGGCCGCCCGTTCCAGTTCACGGACCACGCTGTACTCTGTCTCCAGCTTTTCCTTTTCCTCCAGATGGCCTTTCAGAGTGGCCAGCGACTGCCGGTTCAAAGCCAGAGCCGCTCCCGTCCGTTCCTTTTCCCTGGCCGTCTGCCTGCGTTCTCTCTCACATTCCGTAAGCGCCGCTTCAAATCCGGATAGCTCCACCAGCTCCGTCTGTTTTGGAACCCGGATGGCCGCCTTTAACTGGGAATAAGCCGCTTTCTGCTTTTCCAGCTTAACCGCGCAGTCCTGGTAGGCCTTTTCACACTCCCGGATCTCTTTTTCTTCCTGTCTTGTCTCTTCTTCCAGCAGGCGGAGCCTTTCCTCGATTTCGAAAAGAGCCCGCTCTCCGCCGTCCGATAAATCCATGGAACCAAGGTTTTCTTCCATGTTTTTTACGGCGCCCACCAGCGCGGCCGCGTCGCTCGCGGCCGCCGATGCCTTTTCTAATGCCGCCTCATAGTCCGCCTTCAGCCGCCGGATCTGTTTCTCGTCCGGCACCTCGCCCTCCATGGACGCGGGAGCCGGATGGACAGTGGAACCGCAGACCGGACACGGAAATCCTTCCACCAGATCCCTTGCAATAATTCCCGCAGCCGCTTTCTTAAAACAGTCATCCTGATATTCGTAAATCCGCTTCTTTTCCTTTGCCTCTCCATCGAGCTTTAAATACTTTTCCTGCCGTTCAGCCAGCTGTCTGCGCGCGGCCTTCCATGCAGCAAGCCTTTTTCTCCTCCTCCAGCACGCGCAAGTCCGACTTCTTCCCCTCCAGCTTTCCCGGCGGGCGGGGCGGCCGTATGCCTGGCCAGCTCCTTTTCTGTTCTTTTAAGCCGTCCCGCTCCTCTTCCAGCTTTGCTAGGGTCTTCCTGTCACTTTCATACTTTCGGACCGCCTGGTTGCCGCTTCGCAGCTCCTCAGATCGCCCTCACCGGTCCTTATAGGTCTGGTCCAGTTCACCCAGGCAGGAGGCCAGTTCTCTCTCCCGGCTCCCCAGCCGTTCATTTTCCTGTTCCACAAATCCCAGAAGCTTTCGGTAATTCCGGTTTTTCTTTGATTTCAGTTCCTCCCAGTCCCCATTCTCAATACGGAACGTTCCCGTGATCTCGTCCGCCCGGTGCTTCACCTCATCGATCCGGCCGTTTAGGGCCTTCACTCTGGAGGACAGCAGCGCCGCCATCGTATCGTAGATCCGCGTCTGGAAAATATCCCGGAATATCTGGGTTCTCTCTTTGGAGCTGGACACAAGAAGCTGCTGAAATTCCCCCTGTGCGATCATGGATATCTGGCGGAACTGGCGGTAATCCAGTCCCAGCAGTTCCGTCACCCGCTCCGTCACCTGCGTGCTCCCCGAGGCCAGAAGCGCCTCTTCTTCGTAGAGCTCGCCGCCCTCCAGTTCCGTGGTCATTCCCTCGCCCTTAAGCTTCGGTCTGTCATACTTTGGATTTCGGGTAACCCGGTACTGCTTTCCTCTATGGGAAAAGGTGAGCGTCACATACGTGGGTGTGGAAGCGTCCGCAAAATCGCTCCGCAGGCTGTCCTTCTCCCGGATGCTTCCGCTGACCTCCCCGTAAAGAGCAAAGGTAATTCCGTCAAATATCGTGGTCTTTCCGGCGCCGGTCGGTCCTGAGATCAGAAACAGCCCCCGCTGCATGGCCTCGAAATCTGCCCGTTCCACGCCTTTATAAGGCCCCCATCCGCTCAAAACAAGCGCTGTCGGCTTCATGAAACCTCCTCCTCTGCCTGTTCGGCCGTCTCCCTCATCACGGCTTCCTGCTCTTCTGACATGGTCTTTCCCGTAACAAGCTCGTAAAAATCCGCAAACAGTCCATACGGACCCTTTTCCTTCATAATATCATCATGGATCACGGTATCGTCCTGCTCCACCGCCCATTTTTCCCATTTTAACTGCATGATATTGGGATAGACGCTTCGGAGTGTTCCGATCGGATCCAGCAGCTCCGTCTCATCCGTTAAAACCGCCAGGATATAGTCCTCCGGATCCGCCGCGCTCACAACCTCCGGGAGAATTAAATCTGCCAGACGGCCCCTGATCTTTCGCATATCGTGGACCGGCGTCAGCGGAAGGCGTTCCAGCGTGATCCTCCCGTTCTCTCCCACCTCACCGTACAGCACCGACTTCCGGTGACTGCACTCGGAAAAAGAGTATTTTACCGGCGAGCCGCTGTAGTATACCGGATTCTTCCCGATCTGCTGACAGCCGTGGATATGCCCCAGAGCCGTATAGCAGAATGGCTGAAACAATGCCGCTTCCACCTGATCCGTTCCGCCCACAGACACCCGTGTCTCCGAATCGGAGAGCTCCGGCAGTAATCCCTGGTTCACCACAAACTGATGGGCCATCAGAATATCCCTTCCTCCGGGACTGTATGTCACATGGCGGAGAATCTCCTCGAAGCTCTCTTCAAACGTCTTCATGCTGCCCTCGCACCGGTAGAGGGACTTAACCTCCGCAGGCTTTGCAAACGGAGCCAGATGAACACGTACAAAGCCCCACTGGTCGGGGATATCCACGAACCGTACCGGGGCTTCCAGCTTTCCCTCCAGATAGAGCCCCCTCTTTTCCAGAATCCGGTTGGCAAATCCGATCCGCTCTCCACAGTCGTGATTCCCGGCAATGGCCAGAATCGTCACTCCCATTTCGGACAGTCCGGTCAAAAACGCGTCAAACATGGTCACTGCGGCGGCAGGCGGCACGGAACGGTCATATAAGTCACCACTCAAAAGAACGGCATCTGCCTGCCGTTCTTTTACGTAATCCATGATCTGTTTCAGTGCCGCTTCCTGTTCCTCCAGCATGGAGAATCCACTGACGGTCTTGCCAATATGAAGGTCTGATGTATGAATAAACCGCATCCTCGTTCCCTTTCGTCCCTTAATTCCCTGCTGATTCTTACGTATCCAGCGGGGCTTATACCAAAAGCTTCAGAATCTTTAACACGCCGTCGTTCACATTGGTATCCGTCTGAAACCTGGCTGTGGCTTTCACCTCCGGCCTGGCATTTCCTACGGCAAAGCTGTAGTACGCCTGTTCCAGCATCTCGATATCGTTTAGCTGATCGCCGAAAGCCATCGTCTCCTCGGGTTTGATCTCCAGGCTGTCCTGTAAAAGCTTCACGGCCTGTCCCTTGTTGATTCCCGGCTTCATGCAGTCCATCCACATATCGCCTGCAATGGTAATCTTAAACCTGTCTTTGTATTTCTCTCTCAGCTCCCTGGTGTATTCCTCCACCTCGGTCTCACGGTATATGGACACCTTGATGAACTGGGAGTCCACCTTCGTCAAATCCGGTACCTGTTTCACGCGGAACTGGTATCCCTCCACCAGCCAGTCGATAAACTCCTGCTTCTCCGTCTCCAGATAGACCACATCAGGGCCGCTGAGCATCACCTCAAGGCCCTCCATCCGACGCACATCGCGCACTATATCCATCACCGTTTCCCGGTCGATGGGATTTAAAAATAAATTCCGGCCATGGCAGCCCACATAAGCTCCGTTGTCGGATAAGTAAAATACTTTTTCTTTGATAGGTCCGAATATCGACTCAATGCTGGCCCACTGACGGCCGCTGGCAGCCGCAAACTGTACCCCGTTTTCTCTAATTTTCATGATCACATCGAGAAGCTCCGGGTTCATCTCATGGCTTCCATCCGGCACCAGTGTGCCGTCGATATCGGATACGATCAGTTTAATCATCCGTTATTCCTCCTTGCTGTGAGCGTCAAAAGGCTCTTCATTTCCTGGTATACACGTCCTACAGGCAATCCTACTACATTATTGTAATCCCCGTCAATCCCTTTGATGTAAGAAGCGAATTTTCCCTGAATTCCATAGGCCCCTGCCTTGTCCATGGGTTCCTCTGAAAAAGCGTATTCATGGATCTCCTCAGCCGTCATCGGATAGACATGCACATCCGTCTTCTCCGCAAATGTCTTGCGGGCCCTGCCTTCCTGGCCGCATACGATCATGGTCACTCCCGTGTACACCTGATGGGTCTTCCCTGCCAGAAGCGCGATCATGCGTTCCGCCTCCTCATGGGTCCTAGGCTTTCCCAGAATCCGGCCTTCCGCCGCCACCACCGTGTCCGCACCGATCACAATCGTGCCCTTCGCACAACGCTCCGCCACATCAGCGGCCTTTTGAAGCGACAGCTCCTTTACAACCTCCTCCGGCCTGTCGGTCGTTATCTTCTCTTCCAGCGTGCTGGGAATAATCTCCGGCACGATTCCTATCTGTCCCAACAGTTCCCTGCGCCTCGGTGACGCGGATGCAAGAACGATCTCTCTGTCTTCAGTCAAACTATCTGCCTCCATTTCTATCTTAAGTCCGGCGTTTGGATTCTTGCACCGGAGCGCGGCTCACACGCTCACACCTAGACACATCTACACGCTCACATCTGGACATGCTACACACTCACGCGCGGCCGTGACTGCATGCTCTCACATGGCCATGCCACACGATCACACATGACCACGCCACACGATCACGCGACCGTGACTGCACGCTCCCAGGAATGAAATAAGCGGGACCCTTTACGAATCCCGCCAACCATCAATATACTTTCAGACGCCCCACGACTGACACGCCTTCCTCTTCTTCCATCTCCGCGGCCTTAAGCTGATACCGCATGGTGTATGTAAAATCCGCTACGTAGAAGGATAAGAGTCCCAAGGCCACAAGGCGTTCCAGGCCGATCGGAACAACATCCACCAGCTGGCTTACAAACCCATTTAAAAACTTAAAGAAAAATAATCCTAAAAATCCCCAGGCAATACTGCTTTCCAGACAGATAATGCCCTTGTAATTGAATGGCTTCCGGCTGTAATCCCACCAGAATGCTCCGAACAGCTTAATCATAATGTGAGCCGTCACAAGTTCCATGGAAGTTGCCATCACCACGGAAGCGAAATACAGCACCACAGGCTGTCCTGCCAACGGTTCCAGAATCAGGCAGGCCCCCAGCGCTCCAAAGCCATATATGACACAAAACGGGCCATGTCCAAATCCGCGGTTCAACACCGGTCTCCGGTTCTCATAGCTGAGCACGGTACATTCCAGAAGGTAACCGATGAAACTAAACGCGAAAAACCAGTTAATCGTATGGTAAATCGTCATATCCATTGTACCTCCAACTTTAACAGTTTTTTAACTTGTTAAAGTATAATATGGATATCTTAAGAAATCAAGAATTATTTTCTTACGATTCATGGAAATATTCCGACTTTTTTAATAATACTGCGCCATGAAAACGGCGAGGGCAATGCCAAGAATGGCACCTGCCGCCACCTGAAGCGGAGTATGTCCCACATATTCCTTTAACTTTTCCTGCAACACCTCTCCGCTTAACTTAAGCGGGTTCTCAAGCAGTATGCTGTTTAACAGCTTCGCCTGTTTTCCCGTCTCCCTGCGGACTCCCATGGCGTCATACATAACCACCATGGAAAGGATAAAACATACTGCAAACTCAAAAGAACCGACGCCGTAATGCAAGGCGGCGGCGGTCGTCATTCCACATACCGTTGCGGAGTGGGAGCTGGGCATACCGCCCGATCCCACCAGCCGCTCCGGATTAAAGCTTTTATTCAGGGCAAGGTCGATGATTGTCTTCAGTACCTGAGCCACCACCCAGCCGGTGACAGCGCTCATCAGAACCTGATTTGCCAGTAATTCGTCCCAAAATGTCATGGTTTTCTCCTGCTTTTTGTATCAGAGGATCCTTCCAGCCGGTTTAAGCGGTTCTTCCCGCTCTCAGGCTGTATAAAACCCACCTTTTTACTCTGGCGGCCGTCTCTGCCAGGCCGCAGAACTTATCTGCGTAAATGATGGCCATCCCTTCCCTGCTCTTTGGCGGAACCGGGGTAAGCGGCCACATATGGCGCAGAATCATGTCCTTTTCCTTATCCGTTAAGTCAAAGTACTTTTCTGCGTTGGCTAACGCCCTGCGCGGATGGGTAAATCCGTGAAAGTGTTCTCCCGTCTCCTTCGCATGGGTATGCCAGTCATATAAGAATAAATCATGCAGAAGTCCCGCTCTGGCGGTCTGTACATAGTCCCATCCAAAGCGGCGGCAGATCCGGTAACTCAAATAGGATACCTTGATGCAGTGCGCCTTACAGGTAGTATCCCCATGCTGCATAAAACGATCCATGGATTGAAACACAGGATTTTCCAGAATGTCCTCTACACACGCAAGATACGCATCATCATCCTCATACCGCTCCTGATTGATCCAGGAAGAGTCCTCCGCCCAGCGGAGCACCTCCTCCTTTTCTTCCCGAGTAAAACACTTGTTTTTCATGCTATGTCCGCTTCCTTCTTTATCTGATCTCAATAGCCAATCAGCCAGTCATACAGTTCCTGATACTTGACAGCTGAAGTATTCCAGGAATAATCCATCGCCATCGCGCGGTCTATGATCTTATTCCACTCCCGCTTCTTATCATAGTATATCCGCTCTGCATAGCGAATAACCGCCAGCATCTCATGAGCGTTGTAATTCTGGAATGAGAATCCGGTTCCACGGCTCTCAAACTCGTTATACGGTTCCACCGTATCCTTCAGACCGCCTGTTTCGCGGACAATCGGGACGGTTCCGTAGCGAAGCGACATCAGCTGGCTCAAACCGCACGGCTCAAATAAGGACGGCATCAGAAATGCGTCGCAGGCCGCATAAATCTTATGGGACATCGGCTCGGAATAGAAAATATTCGCGGATACCTTGTCATTATACTTCCAGTCGTAATGGCGGAACATATTCTCGTACCGCTCTTCTCCGGTTCCCAGCACAACCAGCTGGATATCGTCCTGGCATATTTCGTCCAGAACACACTGGATCAAATCGAGGCCCTTCTGGTCAGTCAGTCTGGACACTATACCGACCATAAACTTCCTGTCGTCCTGGGGCAGTCCCAGTTCTTCCTGCAGGGCCCGTTTGTTCTTTATTTTTTCCTTGCGGAAATTCTTTGCATTGTACTTCTGGACAATGTAAGGATCCGTCTCTGGATTGAAATCATCGTAATCAATGCCGTTTACAATACCACGCAGGCTGTTTGCACGCGCCCTCATCAGACCGTCCAGCCCTTCGCCATAGAATGGCATCTTGATCTCCTCGGCATACGTCTCGCTTACAGTGGTTATGGCGTCGGCGTAAACAATGCCGCCCTTTAACAGGTTGCCATCCTTGTATGCTTCAAGTTTATCTGGTGTAAAGTAGTAATCCGGGAGGCCTGTCAGCCTCTTGATCGTCATGACATCCCACACTCCCTGGAACTTTAAGTTGTGGATGGTGATAACCGACTTCATGCTGCGGAAGAACTCTCCGTCATGGAACCGGTCTTTTAACAGGACAGGTATAAGCGCCGTCTGCCAGTCATGGCAGTGTACCACATCCGGCTGAAATCCAATAACCGGAAGTGCCGACAAAGCCGCCCTTGAGAAAAAGCAGAATTTTTCCAAATCACAGTACCAGTCGCCGTATGGCTTTGGTCCGTTAAAATAGCCTTCATTATCAATAAAGTAAAAAGTAATTCCCTCGTATACGTATTGAAGAATTCCAACGTATCTGCTCTGTCCCATGTAATCCATATAAAAATGGTTTACATACTCCATGTCGTTTCTCCACGACTCCTTCATACACAGATACTTGGGAATCATAACCCTGACATCAAAATATTCCTTATCAAAACATTTGGGAAGGGAACCTACTACATCAGCAAGTCCACCGGTTTTAATAAAAGGTACTGCCTCCGATGCAACGAATAAAATCTTCTTCATCAAAAAACCTCCCTCATTTACAGTCACCCCTGAGGGCGCCACTCTTTGTCTTATAGTATACTGCATTTTGATTAAATAAGGAAGTATAATTGTGATAGATTTTCTAAAGTTTTTTGTAATCCAGTCTTATTTTATCCGCAATCAGGGCGATAAATTCAGAGTTTGTCGGCTTGCCCTTTCCCGTGCTGACGGTATATCCGAAGAGATCATTGATCGTATCCATCTTGCCCCTGCTCCACGCAACCTCGATGGCATGGCGGATCGCACGCTCCACACGGCTCGGCGTTGTCTGATGCTTCTTGGCTATGGATGGATAAAGGATTTTGGTAACACTGGTTAACATTTCCTGGTCCTGTACAGAGATAACAATGGCATCCCTTAAGTACTGATATCCTTTGATATGAGCCGGGATGCCGATTTCATGAAGCATTTGAGTCACGTCATTTTCCAGATTCTGTTCCATGTACTCATTCTTGTTCACATATGGCTTGACCTTCTTCATGCCTGAAAGTCCCGGTGTTTTCGCTTTCCTGTGTCCGACTCTTCTGACTTTATCGACAACAATATCTTTATTGAAAGGCTTCATGATGTAATAGTTGGCGCCCATACGGAACGCATCTTCGGTAATATTCTCACTTCCGGCCGCTGTTACCATAATAAACGACGGCATCTTAGTCAGTGCTGCATTGCCGCGCACGCGCTCCATCACCGTAATTCCGTCCATTCTCGGCATAATGACATCCAATAAGACAACATCAGGGCTCGTTTTTACAATCATGTTGTAAGCATCTTCTCCATTATCCGCCTTCCCGACGACATGGAAATCCTCCTCTCCCTCCAATATATCGTTTAGCAGACTGAGCGTCTGCAGGTTATCGTCCGCTATTGCAATACTGATTTCCGACATCTTCCTACTCTCCCTTTCTTGTTGATTGAATGATTAGTGTAAAGCCATTATAGACTTGCCCCCGAATTGCCGCAATGGAATTCTGTCGCATTTTTCGACAAAAGACGGGCGTTTTTCCCACATTTTCCTCCGATGGCCCCCGAAGTGAAATAATCACCCTTCGATCCAAATCCAGGCCTGGTCACAAAATCCGACAGACTTCATTTTTATGTAAATGTTGAAATTTGTGGCTCGGTGTCGGGAAAAACCTTCTTGCGTGATTATCGGAATATTCTACCATATTATGGTGCTTTTTGAAAGGTATTAAGATTTATTTCTGACATTAAAACGGCAAAGGCCCAGTAATTCGGGAACCTTTGCCATTCTGTGTTAAATAATTGTTTATTTATGTTGAGAGAAGAAGCAGTCCCCCCAGAGCCTCGATCTGGCAGGCGGTCTTTAAACAACCCCCAACAAAGCCAGAATCATAGCGAGTGCCAGAACCAGAAGCATGATTATATTAATATTGATTTTCTTCATCTGCGCATATAAGCAGCCCAGAGTCAGTGACAGAGGTACCAGTCCCTTGAAGATAGAATCCAGATACGTCTGAACTGTAATTGGATCGGCATTCTCTACGGGAATGGCAAGCGCACACTTAAAGGTAACTGTAGATGCCACCATCGCTCCGATCATAACAAGGCCCAGAATACTGGCGGCCTTTGTAAGGATCTGTATTGTTCCGCTCTTTTGCATATCCGATAAAAATGTTGTACCAAGGCTGAATCCCTTATAGGTTAAATAATACCGACAGATAAACGCTGGCACATTAAAGATCAGAAGGAAAGAAATCGGAGCCAGAATCGAACCACTGGCAGCAAAAGTTATTGCAATACTCGCGGCCAGAAGCCGTAGGACTCCCCAGAAAATTGAATCGCCGATTCCCGACATTGGTCCCATCAGGGAGGTCTTTACCGCGGAAATGGAACTGGTATCAAAGGTACTGTCCTCCGATGCTTTCTTCTCCATGGAGGCAACCAGCCCCATACAGAAGGTGGACACGTGTTGTGTCATGTTAAAATATGTAGTGTGGCGCATCAGTGCCTGGCGGTAGCCCTCCTGATCATCCTTATAGTAGCGCCGAAGAGCCGGCAGAATACTGTTAATAAATCCAACGGCATGCATTCTCACCTGTCCACCGCAGCGGCCTGATGATAAGAACATGGATCTCCAGAAAATGGAGTTCAGCATCTTTCTGTCTTCTTTTGACATTGTGTTCTGTTTCATGCGAAGAAATCCTCCTCTCTGTCAACTGGTGTTACGGCTGTTCTGGTTTCCTGAAGCTTATGAAGCTCCATATCCCGCAATGCAACCGAAATTACCAGAATAATTGCCAGTGCCGCAATGGCGACCTGCGGAAGTCCTAAATATACAACCATAATGAATCCCAGGAAGAAGTAGATTGCCAGCTGTTTGTTCCAAAGCATTTTCATAAGGATTGAAAGCCCCACTGCCGGGAGGAATTTTCCGGCGGTATTAAGTCCTGTCAGAACCACTGCCGGAATACTGTTAATCGTGGCTTCGATGGCTGCGCCGCCTGCCAGCAGACCCGCGAACATGCATAGAGCCACGATAAAGAACCGGATAAACCACATGGTAAAGTTCATGGTAATAAGACCCTTATCGTTTCCCTTTTCAGCGAGGCGGTCGATAATGGGCGCTGTGAAGTTATATAAAACATTGTTGATAATCATGAAAAGGAAGGCTGAAAAAACGCCTACCGGAACGGATAAAGCCAGCGCCGCGTCCGCGCTGATATTTTCCATAGTTGCCATAACTACTGCAAAGGTTGCCGCAGCTGCGGGCTCTGCCGAAATATTCCCCCCAATATTCACAGACCCCATGAAGATCGCCTCGACCGCGGCTCCCACAATGATTCCTGTCTTAATATCCCCTAAAAATAAACCCGTAATAAATCCGACCACGATCGGCCGCTCCGTCATGGACTGTGCAAACAGCCAGTTGCCTCCATAACAGATAAAATACGCTAATGCTGCTAAAAATGCACGTAAAACCATTTACTGTTTCCCCCTCTCTGATCAATGCCCCTTTAACAAGTCTTTTACCGGTTTTTTAGCATCACTTGGTATTACCTGCTGATATGCAGGAATATCCATGGCAGCCAATTCTTTCAGCGCCTCCAGCTCTGCCTTATTCACAATGATTGTACTTGATAATACCAGTTTCTCCGATGACGGTGACGTATCAAACCTGCCGACGTTTGCCACATTTACCGACTGTATCATGCCCGGACAGGCCTTTACGATTTTCACTGCATCAGCAATACAGTTTGTTAATACGAAAATACTGCTCTCCGCCGCTCTCGGATCATGGAACAGTTTAACCGCATCATCCACGGTCTTGATTAAAAGCTTGATTCCTGTCGGAACCGCCATCTGCAGCGACACGTTCGTCACTTCATCTGTCACCGCCTTGTCATTCGCCACCACAATTCGGTTGGTTCCGAAGGCTTTGCTCCAGACCAGCGCGATCTGACCGTGAATCAGACGGTCATCAATCCTTAACGATGGTATCATTGTCTTACCTCCTCCTAAAAAAGTCTTTTTCTGTTGTGAATACGTGATTTTTCTTCAGCTCTTCAAGCGATATGACCTCCGGCTGAGCCATCTCTATCATAGCCTTTATTTCTTCCGGTGTCTTCACATCGTCCTCCACCAGAAGGCCGACGAGAAGCGGCAGATTAATATTGGTAACAAGAACCGTCCGCTTATCGAAACCGTCTAAGACGGCCATCACCTTCTGATTTACGCTCCCGGCTTTGATATCTGTAAATATGTATGCCTCATCCCCCTCCTGCATCTCACCGAGAAACAACTCTAAATCACGCTCATAGTTCTCATCTGCCTCCCCAACATATGCATCGATAACTGTAATATCATCCGCTTTATTCAGAAACAGTTTCAGCGCCGATTTTAATCCACTGGCTATGCGGCCATGTGTTGCAATCAGTATATGTCTCACTCACACACCTCCTTTCTCCTCACACGATTAAATCAAAGCGATGTAGCGCCGTATTTCCGAATCTGGTGTATGGACAAAATACTGACTTTTAAAATTCTTTCCGCTGACCGTATTTTCAAGGATATCTCTGTCCACCTCCTTTAAGACCGTCATCATATCTTTTGACACTTGCCCCTTAACCATCTCGAAGCATTCCCGGAACTGTCTCTGAACCGCTCCCCGCTCAGGCGGATATCCGATTCCGTGGCGGCAGGAAAACAGTTCACGGAACACGTATTTCAGATTCAGATCCGCACACCATCCAAAATCTTTAGCAAACGGCATGGAAATGGCATTTCCACTGTTAATCTGTGTAAACAGAAAAGCGTCGGCAGATTCCTTCACATAGCCACAGTACACATTCGGATAGATATTGGAGGCCAGACAGGCACCCTCCCCCGTTCCGCACCCTGTGATGACAAAGTCTGCCGTTTGGCTGTTCAGCAGAATCGCTGCCAATAATCCCGCTTCCACATAGCTGATCGCATAGTCCGGATCATCCTCACTCATACCATAATTAAATGCCTCGTGCCCAAGAGGTTCTACCGTTTCCTTCAGTGTCTCAAAGATCAGTCTGTTTTTCGATACCTGGCTGCTTTCATTAATTAAAGCAATTTTCATATTGCCGTCTCCTTTCGGTCAGTCGAATTCCGCTCCCGCCGTGCTCCCAAAGGTATAACGCATGCTGGAGCCAATCATACGCATATAACTCTTAATAAAATCTTTCATGGCATCTTCACAGCGCATACACAGATCCATATAACCGTATTCCGGATTCTCTTTCAGAGCCCGGCCTGTCTCTGCTACCGCATGAGCCATGACATCTGTATTTACATTGATCTTGTTAATTCCGCAGGCAACCGCTTTTCTGATATTCTCTTCCCCTGCTCCGCTGCCTCCGTGCAGCACCAGGGGGATGTCAAGCGTATTGGCAAGCAGAGTAAGACGCTCAAAATCCAGCTTTGGAATCATCCCCTTCGGATAACTTCCATGGGCCGTACCTATGGCGACTGCCAGACAGTCGCAGTGGGTCCGCTTCACAAATTCCCTGGCCTGTTCCGGATTGGTATAATAATCACTATTGGAATCATCACCCGCGTCCGCATTGCCCACATGGCCAAGCTCCGCTTCACAGGATTTACCGCATCCGTGGGCCAGTGCTGCAATCATCTGTGTACGCCTGACATTCTCCTCAAAATCGCAGGATGAGGCATCAATCATGACGCTGGAAAAACCAGACTGCAGAGCCGTCACAAAATCCTGATATGCGGCTCCATGATCCAGGTTAAAAGCCACCGGTACCGCCGCACGTTCCGCTATGGAACGCACCATGGGCGTGAGTACATAGCTGTGTCCGTGCTCTCTCATCTGTCTCGGAGAAATATTTAAGATAATCGGCGAACACTCCTCCTCAGCACTTTCCACACATGCCTTAACCTGCTCCATATTTACACAGTTTACCGCCATCACTGCATATTTATTTTCATGGGCATGGTTCAGCATTTCTTTCATTGAAACAAACATATTACAATCCTCCCTTTTCCTTGTTTCTTACCAGTTCGGCTGCGGCCGCGGCAATATCTTCGGCTGCCATGTGAAATGCATTCAAAAGTTCCTCCAAATGGCCAATCTGTCCGAAACAGTCCTGCACTCCGATCCGTTTCATCGGTCTTGGCAGGTGCTCCGCCAGGCATTCCGCTGCAGCGCTGCCAAGTCCATTGTAAATACTCCCATTTTCCGCAGTCACCACACATCCGGTCTTTGCTGCGCTCTCTATAATAAGCCTGGTATCCAAAGGCTTTATTGTATGGATGTTGATTATCTCCGCCTGTATCTGCTGTTTTTCCAGAAGCTCCGCCGCCTTAAGCGCCTCCGCTACCATAATTCCGGACGACAGAATTGTAACATCACTTCCTTCTCTTAGTACAATTCCTTTTCCAAGTCTAAAGTCAGTCTCTTCCCCGGTAAAAATTCTGGTGGCATTGGGACGGAACAGCCGTATGTAAACAGGTGTTTCCAGATTAAGAATCTGCGGAAAAACAGCTCGCAGCTGCCGGCTGTCAACCGGTTCAAAGATTGTCATTTCCGGAATACTTCTCATGATTCCCACGTCATCCATGGCCATATGAGTGCCGCCGTTCAGCTCGGTGGTGATGCCCGGATCCGAACCGCACATTTTTACATTGCAGCCTGCGTAGGCCACGCTCTGGTTTATCTGATCACAGCAACGTCGGGAAGCAAATACTGCAAAGGTATGTGTAAACGGTATTTTCCCCATGAGTGACAGCCCTGCAGCTACGCAGATCATATTGGCCTCTGCGACTCCCACATCAAAGGTCCGGTCCGGGAATTCCTGCTGAAACTTGTCCGTAGAACCGCTTTTCATCAGATCTGCCTCCACGATTACGATGCGCGGATCTTTCCTGCCGTACTCCACAAGAAGGTCTGAGTAAACCTCCTTAAGCGGTCTTTCTTCTCTCTCATAGATCATAGACATACCTCCCGGCCTTCTATTTCTGCCAGCGCTTTCACATACATTTCTTCCGTTATATTCATACTGTGGCTCTCCAGTTTATTTTCAGCAAAATATGCGCCCTTTCCCTTTGCTGTATTTAAGATAATCATGGACGGCTTCCCCTTTGTTTTTCGGGCTGTCTCAATGGCGAAATCAATTGCTCCAATATCGTGACCATCAATACTCTGCACATGCCATCCGAATGACTCCCATTTTTTATCCAGAGGCTCCAAATCATTCACGTCCCCGATATATCCGTCAATCTGCATCTTATTATAGTCGGTAAATGCAATAAAATGATCCAGTCTTCTGCTTCCTGCAAGCATTGCCGTCTCCCAGATTAATCCTTCCTGGCTTTCCCCGTCGCCGATGATTGCATAGATAAAACAGTCCTTCTTATCCAGCTTCGCCCCCAGTGCCATCCCTGCTGCTGCCGCAAACCCTTGTCCCAGACTTCCCGTCGACATATCGATGCCTCTGGTCAGTTTCCTGTCACAGTGGCTTGGAAGCATGCTGCCGAAATGGTTCATGGTCTCAAGCTCGGAAGGATCAAGAAACCCCCGCAGTACCAGGGCCGCATAAACCACAGGTCCCGCATGGCCTTTGGAAAGCACGAACCGGTCCCGGTCGTCCCACAGCGGATCATCCGGCCGCACATTCATATGTTTAAAATACAGGACACTCATCACCTCGCAGAGAGACAATGCGCCTCCAATATGGCCTTTTCCGACCTTCGCAATACTTGTAAGCGTCAGCTTACGAATCTCTTTAGCCTTTTGTGCCAATTCTTTATTTTCTGCACAGTTCATAGAAACAACTCCTTTTCAGTAAATCGATTTTAGCAGGTCAAACACCGTCTCTTCTGTCATGAAGGCAGGAGTCAGCGAAAGCTGTGGATAATAATTCATTGCATCTTTCGCGATGCCTGAAAGTTCCTCTGCCTTCGCTCCGATTTCCCTCAAAGCGACCGGCATCTCCAATGATCTCATAAGATCACATACACCATCTGCCAAAGCTTCCACATCGATATATCCCAATGCCTCCGCCAGCGTCTGCATCTTCTTTCCCGCCTTCTCAACGCTGATCCGTATAAAAGCCGGCAGAGTAATGGCACATCCGGTTCCATGAGGAACGTGGTATCTTGCTGTCAGCGGATAGCTCAGCACATGTGCACCCGTAGTCCGTGTCTGCCCGAATGCAAGTCCCGCCAGAAGGCTGGCAGTACATAAATTCTCCCGTGCAGCTCCATCTTCCGGCAAGCGGTACGCTGTAAGCAGATTATCGAGAATCAGCTTCATCGCCTGTACAGCAAAGGAGTCACTGATCGGCTGGCTGTTTAAATTCCAATAGGCTTCTATAGCATGGCAGAATGCATCCATGCCCGTATTCGCCGTCACGCTGCGTGGCATAGTATAAGTATATTTCGGATGAATTAGGGCAAGATCGGCATAAAATTCCGGACAGACCACCGGTCTCTTTTCTCCCGTCTCCGAATCGGTATAGACCCCCACATTAGTGACCTCGCTGCCCGTTCCCGCTGTAGTAGGAATCAGAATCAGACGAACGGTTCGTTTTCCGAAGCTTTTCCCCTTTCCTGCATAGTCTCCGATCACACCGCCGGATGAAGCCAGACAGGCCGCCGCTTTGGCTGTATCCATACTGCTTCCGCCTCCGATTCCAATTACGGTTTTTGCTTCATGCTCCCGGATCATAGCCGCACATGCATTCACTGTATCTGTCGATGGATTCGGCTCAACCTTTGAAAAATAGGAAACGTCTGCATTTCCCAGTCTGTCCCCTGTCCGCCCGGCTACCCCCGATTCATAGAGAAATGGATCCGTCACTATGACTATGGATTCCCCTGCGATTTCTTCTCTGATATCCGGTTCCGCTTCTGTGAAAAGAATCCTGACGGGCATCCAGTATTGAAAACTTGAGTTCTGATTTTCCATTATTTTCCTTTCTTTCGTTTCTATTTCTTTTTTCTGTTTGTTAGTTTCTTTTCTTGACTTTATCTTAGCTGTTTTTTTACTTTTTGTCAATATTCATTCATTTTATCGCTATATTTTTAGTTATTTTTACACATTTGTAAATTATTTATGTATTTTTATTTGCTTTTTATATTTCGTTTTAATCGTTTTTTATTATTTTTCTTGCATTTTCTTTTCTTTTTCAAATACACGCCATCATTTTTACTAATATCTTTAGATATTATTTTGCAATCGAAACTTTTGCCTTACATTTTTTTCGTTTTTCTCTTGTATTTTTTACAAAAATCATGTATTCTAAAATTAAATATAAAAAAATAATATCAGAAAGTATACTTATTTCATTTTTTGTGTTTATATATGGGATATAAAAGAAGTGAATTAATAATTGGAAGATTAAATTGAAAATACGAGATAACTTTAGTTGTTAATCGATAAAGATCAGAGTAAGAAAGGATAATAAATAACTTATGAACAGCCGAGAAAAATATATTCTGCAGGCTCTGCAGCAAACCGGGTCCATATCCCTGTCTGAACTTTCCAGTACATTAGGTGTTTCGCTGGTAACGATAAGAAAAGACGTAGCAAATCTGGAGGCAAAGGAACTTGTCTCCAGGCAGCATGGCAGTGTTTCGCTACCCTATCAATATGAAAACAATCAAATCCCCTTCAGTCTTCGTGAAGCGTTTAATGAACAGGACAAAAAACTGATTGCCAAGGCAGCCGCCACTCTGATTCATCCAGATGATGCCATAGCTCTTGATTCCGGGACCACTACGTATATGATCGCCAACGAAATCAAATCCTTACCACCGGTCAATATCGTTACCAATTCTATCCGGGCCGCCATGGCACTGGAGCAAAGCCACCATACCATATTTCTCGCAGGAGGTCAGGTGCTCAGCCGCAGTATGTGTACCGTCGGCCCGGAGGCGGAAAAGATATTTTATCAGATCAGACCTGATAAGGTGTTCATCGGCACCACCGGTATTTCAAGTGATTTAAATCTGACTGCTTCCTTAAATATTGAAGTAGGTGTAAAGCAGGCTATGATTCAGGTCGCAAGACAGGTGATTCTTGTCACTTCCAGTCAGAGTTTTCACAGAAATCGGATGTTTATCTTTGGGAGTGCCTCACAGATACACTGCATTATCACAACGCATCCCGAGCCACCGGCGGAGATTCTGGAACAGATCGCAGAGCATAATATTCACCTTGTCTATGCGGATGATCCCGAATCCGTGAAGAGTCTGGAGAACTGGGATAAGAATATGGGAAGGCGGAACGGCATATAAAAATACGTAAAGATACGCAAAGATCGAGGAAGCTCAGAGCGGCATCCTCGATTTTTGCGTATTACATATTTTGTTCCTATTATTCTGCCGCCTCCAGCATATTCTCAATAAAGATCCCATACCCTCTCGTACTATCCTGAATAAACACATGAGTCACCGCCCCAATCAGCTTCCCATCCTGGATAATTGGCGAGCCTGACATTCCCTGCACAATTCCACCAGTAATTGCCAGCAGTTCCGGATCCGTCACCTTGATTACCATTCCCTTGTTCTTATGGGCAGTCGTATAATCCACCTTCTGAATCTCGATCTCATAGTCTTTTACGATTCCTGAAACATCACTCCGTATATAAGCGGTCCCCTTCTTAACGTCCTGGCGGTATCCGATTGGTATCGCGTCCGCTTTTGCGGTCTGCTTAAACCGTTCATTGACCGTACCAAATATTCCCTCTTCCGTATTGGAATGAATCGTTCCCAACACCGATCCCGGACCATAGTAGATCACTCCGCTCATGACTCCCGGCTTTCCGAAAGTTCCCTTTTCGATTCCTAAAATGGAAGTTTCATATAGTGCGCCATCCTCAATCTGGACGACTCCGCCTGTGTCACTGTCGCTGATTCCATGTCCCAGCGCACCAAAATTACCATTCATGTCAATATAAGTCATGGTTCCAATACCCTGAGTATCGTCACGGACCCAGACGCCCAACTTCGGATTTCCATCCTCTCCCTCCACCGGAGTCATCTTCACCTCAATCTCCTGATCTCCGCGTCGGACTGCTAAAACCGCCTCGCTGGTACCATTTTTGTTTAATTCTGTAACCAGCGCTTCCTTATCCTTTAAAGGTGTTCCATTAAATGCCTCAATATAGTCCCCCGACTGAAGCACTCCAAAGGCCGGCTCTACAATCATACCGTCTTTCTTCGTGATATCCCCCGTTCCAATTACCATAATCCCATCAGATTTTAAGTAAATTCCCACTGGAGTTCCGCATGGAATGGCGTATTTCGTATCCACCACATCCACCTGGATATCCTTTAGCTGGAGCCAGCCAAACAGCTTTAAGCCAATCTTGTAGCTTCCCTGATTTTCTGAATATACAGAAAACGGCTGGTTCACGGAAAGGTTAATCTGATCCGTCGGAATATTGGAACCATTACTTAAAACCACTTCCTCACTGTCTGAAGACAGCGTCACTCCAAAAGGCATGGAGAAATGAAACTGTTCTTCTTCTTCGGCTACGACATTCAGCTTGTCCGGTATCACCCACTTCATATAGAAATAAGAGAAGCCAATGCAAAACACCAGGCTCACCCAAAACGCAGCCACCACATATCTGTGGAATTTTTTTCCCGTCATCTCACATACCTCCTTATAAAAAATGAAAGGAGACAATTTTTTGCTCCTTTCATAGTATGTGAGAAATCGGTGAAAACACTCTGTCATATTTTAGTTGTAACTAATTTCTTTTAAAACCAGAATTGATTTTACGTAAAATCGTTCTTGTCAGAATTTGCATACATGATTTCTTTCTTTAGATAATTCTTTAATAATATTGCCAAAATCACTCCATTTGAAACAATTTTTATTATAATAGAAGAATGCAATTCACAGATGGCAGCAACAAACAACAATACTCGTTCCATCTTGGTAAACTTATTTTTTCCAACTCCTTCAATACTGCCGCACAACGCTATAATCGTTAAAACGGACATACAGAACTCAAACAGGATATTTCCTATATTGCCTCCAAGCATCAACAATTCCGGGTTTAAAACAAATAAAAACGGTATAATGTAAATGGGGATTGCCTTTTTAGCAGTGTAAAAGCCCAGTTTAATCGGGCTTTCACCTACCAATCCCGCCGATGCAAAAACGGCGGTTGCTACGGGGGGCGTTATACAGGAAAGAATTCCAAAATAAAAAACAAACAAATGGGCAGCTATGGGATAAACACCAAATTCCACCAACGCCGGTGCTACCAGCACACTAAGTACAATATAAACAGATGTGGTGGTCATCCCCATTCCCAATATGAGTCCGGCAATCATGGTAAATATCATCAACACAAGCTTATAACCACCGGAAAGAGCCAACAGCACAGAAGAAAACTTTAGCCCCAGCCCTGTTAGAGACAGGATTCCCACAATAATTCCTGCCACAGCACAGGCGACACTCACTGTCAATGCTCCTTTTGCCGACTGCACCATTGCCTGCCAGATATCCGGCAGTCTCATCCGTTTTTCCTTATTAAACTGGGATACAATAATTACAAGTAAGGTAGACCACATACCTGATTTTACCGGTGACCACTTCCAAATGGAAATTGTCAGAATCAAAAATATAATAGGAATCAGATAGTAAAACCCATTTACTAAAATCGGACGGCAGTCTATCTTTTCTTTATTCTTTTTTAGTCCCAGCCTGTTAGAGTGAAAATTAATGGAGATCCATATTGTCAAGTAAAAAAGGATCCCTGGTATAAGGGCTGATTTTGTCACATCTCCATATGACATGGACAGGGTCTCTGCAATAATAAACGCCGCAGTCCCCATAACCGGTGGCATAAGTTGTCCGCCAGTCCCCGAAATGGCAGAAATCGCACCGCAAAACTCATTGGAAAACCCGTCTTTTTTCATGATTGGAACCGTCATGGGACCTACCGCCATAACATTGGCTACTGCACTTCCTGAGACCATTCCAAGAAGACCGCTGGCCATAGTGTTCACTTTCGCACCACTTCCCTTTAATGAACCTAACAACGCTCCGGCCAGTTCCAAAAAGAATTTACTGGCTCCGCTGATTTCCAGAAAGCTTCCGAAAATGATGAAGATAAATATATGCCTGGCTGCTGTCCCCAGAATCGTTCCGTAGATCCCAGAGGTTTCCATCGTAAGAAAGCTGATAACTCTCTGTATGGTAAAACCGCCGGTTCCCATGCTTCCACTGATCCGATGCCCCAGCAAAGCGTAAAAAATAAAAAGAAGCGCAATCAGAGGAAGCGGCCTTCCCAGCCTTACATTTGCACAGTTTAATACAGCTGTGATTAGCACAAGGCCCACTATTAAATCCAGCTTATTCGGTCGAATTACCCGAAACGACATTCCATACCAGTTTGTAAAGACATAGACTGAGGCAAAGACAGTAACTGCCAGAACGAATATGCTCCACAAATCGATTATATTCATGCTTAACTTATTTCTGATATGGATCAATAACGTTATTGATAAGATAATACCCAAAAATAAGCTTCTCTGCTGCATCGCCGGGAAGATTCCTGTCACATATCCAAACAGCTGAATTCCTGTTAAAGCAGCACAGAGCAGAGAAATCAGTTTATCCAATCGTTTTGTTACGTCTTCAGCTTTTTTCACTTTTATCTTCCCCTGTCCTCTAAAACTTCCATGTAGTATTTAAGAGCGCCATCATGAAATGTCAGCAAGCTGCTGTTTAAATATACTTCCGTCGTTTCTTCGTTCCATTCCATGCCACTTGAATGAATCGCAGCCAGCTCATTCACATTTTCATTCAGTATTTTTGTAATCTGATATACAACTTCTTCGTCTAATTCGACATTACATGCAAGAAGCGTGTCAACCGTAAGGCAGTTCATATCTTCCGTCTGTTTTGAATAAGTATCCTTTTCGATTGTTACCGGAGTCCAGAAAGGATATTCTTTATCCAGTTTTTCAATAACTGCATCATCGATCGATAAATACACTACATCATTGGAATAATCCAGGTCTGTGACCGTAGCCTGCGGTATACCTCCTGCCATAAAAGCCACATCAATCGTTCCATCCTTTAACGCCTCCGCCTGTTCACTCGATGTCATCGGTATCATATTGGTATTATCGCTATTACAACCGTAGGCCTCCGCTACCGCCAGCGCCATATAATACGTGGTACTGCCGATTGGCGGAACTGATACAGTCTTGCCAGCCATATCCTCGTATCTCTCTACCCCGGTTCCACTGACTGTCAAACCGTATAAATAAGCTTTATGTCCAACTTGAATGGCTCTTAAATTCTTTAGTGGTTCCTCAAAACCTCTTTCTGCCTCTCCCAGTCCAGCATAATAGATTCCATCAATTGTAACGATTCCCAGATTTGCAGGGTCCTGCTCTACAAGAGTCATATTTTCAACCGGAGAACCACTGGTCGACTGTGTAACAACATTTATATCTTCCAGATATTCTGTTAAAATTTTCGCCTGGCCAGCGGCTATATAGTAATATGTTCCACCACTATTCCCCGACATGATAGAAAGATGATTCGACTTCCCCTGTTTGACTGCCCCCATCCGACTATCTGATACAGAAATGCCTATTAATGCTAAAATCAATACTATGAAGATCCAGTTGCTGTCTATTTTGACTTTCATAAATAAGCTCTCTTTCTTAAAAACAGGGCATGGGGAATCATGTACCTTTCCTCATGCCCTAATTGATCAGCATTTGTTTAATTCATTCACGGCCTTTTCAAGTCTATTAAGAGCTTCTACAAGCGTAGCCCTCGGACATGCAATATTCATTCTCATAAATCCGGTACCTTCTATACCAAAAGTTGCCCCGTCATTAAGCCCTAATTTTGCTTTTTCAAAGAAAAATGTCTTCAGCTCCGACTGTGTCATCTGTAAATCACGACAATCCAGCCATAAGAGATAAGTCGCTTCCGGCTCTGCCAGCTTAATCCTTGGTATTCTGTTTCGAATAAAATCAACGATATAATTTTTGTTTTCTTCCAGATAATCCATCATCTCGTCTGCATAGTAATCACACTCCGTGTATGCAGTAATAAATGACAGCATTCCAAAAATAGTTCTTCCATAGTTCTTATTATCCTCGATGATAATCTGGATATTATCTCTCATTTTCTTATTCGGAATAATAGCTGCGCCCGTGCGGAAACCTGCGATATTAAAAGTTTTACTCGGATTAATGAGAACCATACTGTTCTGTGCAAATTCTTCCGATATCGATGCAAACGGAATATGATGATATCCCTTGTATGTAAGATCACAGTGTATTTCATCAGCGATTACAATTACATGATACTTTAAGCATAATTCACCGATTCTCGTCAATTCTTCCAGTGTAAATGCTCTCATGACCGGATTATGAGGGTTGCTCATAAAAAACAGCTTTGTCCTCGGATCCTTTAATTTTTCCTCCAGATCTTCAAAATCAATCTGATATTTTCCATTTTCATCCTGAATCAGTGGATTGGTCAGCAGCTGACAGCCGTTATTTTTTGTAATTGCCTGAAATGGCGGGTATACTGGCGGCTGAATTACGACTTTATCACCGGGATACGCAAATGCTCTAATTGCATACATCAAAAATGGAAGTACACCGTTAGAATACTTTACCCACTCTGGATCTACCTCCCATCCAAACCGTACTTTTTCCCATCTGGCAGCCGCTCTCTCGAATTCAAAACTCTCTACCGGGTAACCAAAGCATGGATGTTCCGCCCTCTTTTGAATTGCCTCTGCAATTTCTTCCGGTACTGCAAAATCGGTATCGGCAATCCACATGGGAATGACATCCTTCGGATAGGAAGGCTCATATTTTTTACACTCCGACACTCTTCGGTCAATCAATTCATCAAAATTATGTTTCATCGTTTTCTCCTTTTCATTCGAACACTGCCCGTTTTGTCTCGCGAAGATCACATCACATATCGGCAAGGGTTCCATTTATCATTAAAGAATTACAAATATAATATATGATGCCGCTACATTGAGCGCATAAGCAACAATCATCGGTACCATATTTCGTTTAATCACATCCGTTATCTCCACCTCAGCTACACCACTGATCGCTATTACACCTCCACAGAACGGGGAAATACATCTTCCGATACCTCCCGCTAAATGCATAGGAACTGCAAATGCAGCAGTCTGCGTACCAAGTGCTTCTCCAATCCCTGGTGTAAGTGGGCCGAATGCAAACCATGGAGCGTTTCCGCTTCCGGTTAAAAGTGCTGTACCAAAAACAATTAAACTGAGCATCACTACTGCAATCAGTGCTGCACCTGTAAGGTTTGATATCCAGCCTGTGAGAATTGTAATGCCTTTTAACTGTGTAATCGCTTCTGCAAAAACACCTGCTGCAACAATGATGATTACAATATTCGTAAAATACTGCCCCATCCATTCAAACACCTTTTTTAAATTTTCTCCAATATGAGCCACACTCTTCGTTACAATCAAATCACAGATGAATACAAAGAAGAACCCAATCAGATTTGCTGTAATGATATCCATATTAATGGTATCAACAAAGCTGAAAATTACGACGAGTGCCAGCGGTATCAGGGGAAATACGCCGTAGAATACAGGTATACCGAAGTCCTTAGGAGAGAATTCTACGATTCCACCGCTGCCAGTCTTCGTCTCACCGTACTCTTTTTTATCCATATATTTAAAATATACGGCATAGAAGACTGCCATAATCAGGATTACCGAGCCTCCTACAAGAATCTCATAATTCATGAAATAATCCATTGGAGAAATTCCCATAACCTCTGTTGCACCGAATATGGCCGAGCTGTCATTTGGTCCCATATCCAGCATTCCTATGGTTATCAGTACCGCTGCAGCACTAACCTTACTGACACCGAGAGAGATCAGGATCGGAAATATCGTAGCCATAAACAGAAGTCCCAGGGAAATCTGACTTGTAATAAATACCTTTAAAATAGAGCCTACGATAAAGACTCCTGCCAAAATCAGATAAGGATTTTTAAGCTTTATCAGAACCTTCCCCGCTGCCGCTGCCAGAACATTGGAAGCCTTCATATGATTCATCAGCATGACGTATCCGGCCACCACCATCAGCCTGATACCTGTTCCCTGAACCGTACTGATAAATTTTGTACGAATCACATCTACTACATCCAAAAAGATATTTCCTGTTGTCTTTTCCCCCAAGACAGATACACCAGTAATTGCCGTAACGACCAGTAAAGCCAGTGTTCCGACAAAAAAGAACACTAATTTGGAATCCATCTTCTTCAAAATCATGACCGCCGCTATGACTATAAACAGCACGGTCAGTGCTACAAACATAAAATCACTCATTTGTACCCTCCTCTTTTGGTTTTAATAATTAGACTGACGTCAGACGTCTGATTACATGGTTAGTATAATCCATATAGTATATTTTGTCAATAAATTTTATCTTTCTTCTTATTTTTTAGGAAATATGCAGTAGCATTTGACATTTTTCGTAACTTCCCCTATACTTACAGTAGTTCAAATGAATGAAATATAAACTTGAGGTTGCTATGTCAAATTTAAAAACTTTATCCGTTTCAGTTGCATCAGCTATTGAAAATCAGATTATTGAAGGGGTTTTAAAACCCGGAGACCAGGTTCCCAGTGAACAGGAACTGATAGAAACATACAATGTAAGTCGTTCCACACTCAGGGAAGCGATCAAATCACTTGTCTCAAAGGGAACTTTGGAGATTCGCCGTGGAAAGGGAACTTTTGTGTGCCAGCTTCCTGGAATGACAGAAGATCCTTTGGGACTAAACTTTATGGGAATTGACAATTTAGATCCCTACCTGTATGAAGCGAGAATTATTTTTGAACCGGAAATCTGCAGTCTCTCTGCCCAACGTGCTACAGACGCAGAGATCAAAATACTCCAAAAGCTATCCGATAGTATCGATGAGCTTGATAAGCAGCTTCAGGGAGAGGAAACTGATGAGACTATTATCAAAAAGCTGTATGAAAAGGATAAGGCGTTCCATATCATGATCTGCCGTACATGTCAGAATCCTGTTTTGGAACGCCTGATGCCAATTATCATACAATCTATATCCTTAAGCTATAACCCTTCTACTTTTAAAAACCGGCTTACAAAAAAACCACGTCAGTCCACTCATAACAAAATATGTAAAGCGATCGCTTCCCACGATAAGGATCAGGCACGCGCACTCATGTATCAGCATCTTTATAATTCTATCAATTAAAAGCGGTCTTGCTTAACGCCACATAACAAAACAAAAATACCGGTTGTGAAATCAAACCGGTATTTTTTAATTTTGTCTTAATTTAGATGTAATTCGTTTCCAAATAGCCGGATTATAATCTGCATACATTCTCCGGTTTTCCCTGTAAATACGCATAGACATTATCAAACTCGATTTTAGCTCTGCGTACCATCGCTTCTTTTGTAGCAAAAGCAACATGGGGTGTAAGAAGGATATTCTTTGTACTGCACAGTGGATAATCCGCAGGTATCGGCGGCTCCATATCAAATACATCGATAGCAGCACCGGCAATTTTACCCTCGTTCAGCGCCTTGGCCAGCGCATCATTGTCCACGATCGGGCCTCTCGCACAATTAATGAGAATTGCGTCTTCCTTCATTTTATTAATTTTATTCCCGTCAAAAAATCCCCTTGTCGTTTCATTTAGAGGAAGATGAAGTGATACAATATCACTTTCCCTTAAAAGCGTATCCATATCCGCAAAGCGAATTCCAGCTTCCTTCCATTCTTCCCTTTCGTGACGTGAATAAGCAAGAACTTCAGCACCAAATGCCTTAAACAGCTTGGCTGTCTTAAAACCGATCTGGCCGCATCCAATGATACCAACGGTTCTGCCGCATATTTCCGTTCCAACCAGACCGGCAGAAGTCCTGCCGTTTCTCACTGCGAAATCTCCCTCCAGAATCTTACGCATCACAGATATCGCCATGCCAATCGATAACTCGGCTACTGACTGATTGGAATAGCCTGCGCAGTTGAGTACCGCGATATTCTTTTCCCTGCAGGCTTCAAGGCCTACGTGATCAATCCCTGTAAATGCTACAGCAATGGCCTTTAAACTGTCACACGCTCGTACCACCTCATTCGGATAGGGATTATTCACTATCATAACAATCTCCTGGCCGGCGGAACGTCTCTTCAGTTCTTCCACATCCGTTGTTTTTGTATCATAGTAGGTGAAGATATGACCTTCCTTTCTCAGCCCCTCTGCAAGGCTGTTAATCATCTCTTCCGGCACGCCGATTGGCTCCAATAAACTGATATTCATTCGTTCTTCCTCCAACTTTTATTTATTCATGTACTGTACCGCATATAATTCTTCTCTACTTCCTCTCCCCCGCCAGCCTCTTCATCTCCCTGGCGTTCTCTCTCACCGCTTCGGTAATCTTCGCACCTCCCAGCAGCCTTGCCAGCTCTTCCACCATCTCCGCCTCCGCCAGCGGCCGGATCGTGGTGGTGGTCCGTCCGTCTGCGGCCGTCTTCGCGATCTCGTAATGCGCATCGGCCATGGCCGCGATCTGCGGTAAGTGGGTGATGCAAATAACCTGATGGTTCTTTGCGATGTAGGAGAGCTTCTCCGACACCATCTGCGCCGTTCTGCCGCTGATTCCCGTGTCAATCTCATCGAAGATCAGAGTGGGGATATCGTCGGTGTCCGCAAGCACGGTCTTGATAGCCAGCATGATTCTCGACAGCTCGCCGCCGGAGGCCACCATGCCCAGAGGCTTTACACTCTCTCCCGGGTTCGTGGAGATCATGAACTCCGCTTCGTCAAATCCGCCGGCGGTAAAGTGGCTTAAACGGGTAAATTCCATGGAAAACTCCACATCGATGAAATTCAAGTCCGTAAGCCCGGCTTTGATCTTCGCCGTCAGCTCCTTCGCCGCAGCCTTTCTCATCTCGGACAGCTGCCCGCAGAGCACCTCCAGCCTGCTTTCCGTCTCTTCCAGCTCCTGCTCCGTCCTCTGCTTTAAGGCATCGTAATCCTCCAGTTCTTCCAGACGCTTCCTCTTATTCTCTAAATTCTCCTGAATCTGCTCCGCCGTCTTCCCGTACTTGGCCTCCAGATTGTGGATTACATCCAGGCGCTCCTCCAGCTCCCGGTACTCCTCCTCATCGAAGGACATGTCCTCCATATACGATGAAATCTCGTGGCTGATATCGCTTAAAATCGCGTCGGCGTCAAACAGCTGATCCCGGATCGCCCCCAGCTTCTCATCGAAGGAAGCCACATGCTCCACCTCTTTTAAGGCGTAATCCAGCGTATCGGTGTTCACTGCCTCATAGGCGGCTGACAGGCTCTCTGCAATCCTTCTGGCGTTGGTAAACAGGCGGTAGCGGGCCGTCAGCTCCTCTTCCTCCCCGTCTTTTACGTTCGCCCCCTCGATCTCATCAATCTCGAACCACAGAAAATCCATCTCCCGCAGGCGGGATTCCTCATCCATGTGAAACGAAGCCACCCGATCCTTAAGCCCGGTATAGTCCGGTACAGGCCGGCAATATTCTGTTTTAGGTCGTGTGATTTTCGCTCGTGGTATTTATCCAGAATTTCCAGATGCTTGTGCTTGTACAGCAGAGACTGATGTTCATGCTGACCATGAATATCGATTAGAAGACCGGTAATCGTCTTAAGCTTTCCGACAGTCACCGTTTCATCGTTGATCTTGCAGAGGCTGCGCGCGGGCATGATTTTCCGGGAAATGATCACGGTTCCGCCCTCATCCGGGCAGACGTCCATCTCCTTCAACACGCGCACCTTGTCCGGCTCCGTTACGGTAAATAAGAGTTCCACATAGGCGTACTCCGCCCCCCTGCGGATAATGTCCTTCGGCACCTTACCGCCCAGCGCCATGGTGACCGAGCCGATGATAATCGACTTTCCAGCCCCCGTCTCACCCGTTAAAATGTTAAGCCCCTCCCCGAATTCGATATCCGCCTTTTCGATCAGGGCCAGGTTCTTCACATGTAATTCTGAAAGCATGGCACGCCTCCTTTATCCTGCGATGAGTTTTTTCAGTTTGTCCATCACCAGAATGGTATCGTCCGCGCTGCGCACTGCGCACATGATCGTATCATCCCCGGCAATACAGCCTACAATTTCACTAAAATGAAGAGCGTCCAGGGCAGCCGCCACGGCCATGGCCATGCCCGAAACAGTCTTGATGACGAGAATGTTCTGCGCCATGTCCATGGACATGTACCCGTCACGCAGAATTCTGATGTACTTGTCAGAAAAGGAGGTCTGGTTCTGAAGCACCACGTACCGCTGCTTTCCGGACTCCGACTGAACCTTTGTCAGCTTCAGCTCCCTGATATCTCTCGATACCGTCGCCTGAGTCACGGCAAATCCGGCCTGGTTTAAGTATTCCGCCAGTTCCTCCTGGGTCTCAATCTCATATTTCCCGATGAGTTCCACAATTTTGCTGTGTCTTTCCAGTTTCATAATGTGCCCTCCTATATGCCAGCCATTTTATTGCGCAGGTTGTCAAGAAATGATACATCCTTTAATTTTATAAGAACGGTCTTCGTCTCCGACCGGTGTATCTCAATGTAATCCCCGGAATGCAGCTCCGCGGCCGTGTCCCCGTCGTAGACGGCAGCCTGGCTCGTTCCCGGGTCGCCAAGTATTTCAATCCGTATCCGCGCGTCAGCGGACATGACGATGCTCCTGGCATTTAATGCGTGGGAACAGATGGGCGTTAAGACCATCAGAGTGGAATCCGGAACTATGATCGGTCCCCCGGCCGACAGATTGTACGCGGTAGATCCCGTGGGGGTGGCTGCGATCAGCCCATCCGCCCGGTACTCATTTAAGAATTCATGGTTGACATAAACCCGAAAATGAAGCATCTTCAACCGTTCGTTTCTCGTGATAACGATCTCGTTCAGCGCGATATCCTCATACAGACGGCCTGTACTGCTGTAGGCCCGCCCGTTTAGCATCATTCGTTCTTCCAGATGATACTCGTCTGCCAGAAGGGCATCCAGAGCCGTATCGATTTCCTCAGTCCTGGAAATCTGTGTTAAGTAACCCAGGGTGCCGCGGTTGATTCCCAGCATGGGAATATTTCTGCCCGCCAAGTCCCTGGCCGCCTGAATCAGGGTTCCGTCTCCGCCGAGAGTAATGATGCATTCCGTCTCCGGCGGCACCATGGAAGCGTCCGTATAATGGTAATCCCCGCCCCGTCTGCCGTCCCCCTTCCCGATCAGACAGGAAGCGCCATGACTGGTCAGATAATCGCGGATCACCTGCGCCGTCTCCTTCGCTCCCTGTTTTTCGGGATTCATGATGATAAAGAACTCTTTCATAACCTCTCCTTATTTTCCCTCGCTCAGTTCCTGATGCGCGGCTTCCACAATTTCCTTCGGTGCCACCGGCACGTCGGGAAAATGCTCTCCTTCCGGATGGTTCTTCAAATAAAGGAGATATTCAATATTGCCCTCCGGCCCCTTGATCGGAGAGTATTCTAAATGAAGCACCTCAAAGCCAATGGAAACCGCATAGGCGATCACCATCTCAATCACTTCCAGATGCACGCTCTTCTCACGTACCACCCCTTTTTTCCCAACCTTCTCACGGCCTGCTTCAAACTGCGGCTTAATAAGGCAGACGATCTCACCGTCTTCCTTCAAAAGCTTCTTCACAGGCTCCAGCACCTTCGTCAGGGAGATGAAGGACACGTCGATGGATGAGAAATCGATCTTTTCCGGGATCTCGTCCGGCGTCACGTAGCGGATATTCGTCTTTTCCATGCAGACTACCCGCTCGTCGTTCCGAAGCTTCCAGGCCAGCTGGCCGTGTCCGACGTCCACGGCATAGACCCTTACAGCCCCGTTCTGAAGCATGCAGTCGGTAAATCCACCGGTGGAAGAGCCTACATCCATACAGGTCTTTCCCTCCAGCATGACTCCAAAATGGCTCATGGCCTTCTCCAGCTTGAGTCCTCCGCGGCTCACATATTTTAAAGTATGGCCCCGCACTTCAATATTCACGGACTCATCGAAGGTAGTTCCGGCCTTATCTTCCTTCTGGCCTTCCACATAGACGATGCCGGACATGATCACAGCCTTCGCCTTCTCCCTGGATTCCGCTAAATTCCGTTTCACTAAAAGCACATCTAATCGTTCTTTCATGCCTTCTTTTCCTCTGTATTGATAGTCTTCCATTCCATATTCTGACGCTCGGTATCGAGATATTCCTTCTTCATCCTCCAGATCACGGAGTCGCTGTCGATGCCCAGACCTTTTCTCAGAAGTGATACATTGCCGTGCTCCACATAGCCGTCCGGAATCGCGATATTCATCACCTTCACGTGCGGATAATGCTCGTGTATATACCGGGTGACCATAAGGCCGTAGCCGCCCTGAAGGACATTCTCCTCCATGGTGACGATCAGCCAGTGTTTTTTCGCAAGACGATCCACCAGCTCCTCGTCAAACGGCTTGACAAACCGGCCGTTGGCCAGCGTACAGCTCCAGCCCTCTGACTTTAGCTTCTCCCGGACGTGCTCTCCTGTGCTCACCATGCTGCCCACGGCCAGAAGGGCAATGTCCTTTTCCTCGTACAGCATCTCGCCCCTGCCGTATTCGACAGGTGCATTAAATTCCTTCAAGCCTCTGTAGGCCTCTCCCCTCGGATAGCGAATGGCAAACGGCCCACCGAAGGACACGGCAAATTCCAGTCCCGCCTTCAGCTCCCATAGATTCTTCGGGGCGAAAATGCTCATATTCGGGATTGCCGATAAGAAGGATAAATCAAAGATTCCCTGATGGGTCTCGCCGTCGCTGCCGACCAGTCCGGCGCGGTCCACGGCAAATACCACCGGCAGATTCTGGATACAGACATCATGCAGAACCTGATCGAAGCCTCTCTGTAAAAAGGATGAGTAGACCGCCACCACCGGCTTCAAACCGCCGGCGGCCATCCCTGCCGCGGAAGTCACCGCGTGCTCCTCCGCGATTCCGACATCAAAGAACCGGTCCGGATAGAGACGGCTGAAGCGCTTGAGTCCGGTTCCGTCCGGCATCGCTGCCGTCACCGCCGTGATCTTTGGGTCTTTTTCCGCCAGCTGGCAGATCGTCTTGGAAAATACGTCCGTATAGCTGGGATTCTTTTTCTCTTTTTTCGATTCCCCTGTGAGCACGTCAAATGGATCCACACCATGGAATCTGGCCGGATTCTTTTCCGCAGGCTCATAGCCTTTTCCCTTTTTCGTGATAACATGGACGAGAACCGCGTGGTCCAGCTTTTTCGCCTCTTTGAGCGCTCTGGCCAGGGCCTTGACATCATGGCCGTCCACCGGTCCCAGATACGTGATTCCCATGTTTTCAAACAGCATTCCCGGAATCAGGAGCTGCTTGATGCCGTTTTTCGTACGGCTGATCTTGTCAATCAGTTCATCTCCGATTACCGGGATTCTGGAAAGGACATTTGTCACATATTTCTTCAGATCCAGGTATCCGTCGCCGGTCCGGATTCCGTTTAAATACCGGGACATTCCCCCGACATTCTCGGAAATGGACATGTTGTTGTCATTTAATATAATGATGAAATTCTTCTTCATGCGGGCAGCGTTATTCAGCGCCTCGTAGGCCATACCGCCGGTTAATGCACCGTCGCCGATCACAGACACGACGAAATGGTCCTGTCCGGAAACATCCCTGGCCTGTGCAAGACCGAGTCCTGCCGAAATAGAAGTAGAACTGTGACCTGTATCAAAGGCGTCGCAGGGGCTCTCCTTCCGTTTCGGGAAGCCGCTCATCCCGCCGTACTGCCGCAAATCGTCAAACTCACCCTTTCTGCCGCTTAAGATCTTATGGGTATACGACTGGTGTCCCACATCCCAGATGATCTTATCCTTCGGCAGATCAAACACGAGATAAATAGCCATGGTCAGCTCCACGACTCCCAGATTGGAAGCCAGGTGCCCTCCGGTCCTGCTGATCTTCCCGATCAGAAAGTCCCGTATCTCCTGTCTCAGTATATCCAGTTCTTTCCCCGTCAGTTTCTTGATATCCTCCGGGCCATTGATTAATTCCAGTATCATAATTTAACCAGATCCTTTTACTTTTCCCGGCTCACCAGCATGTGGATCAATGCCTCCAGGAATTCGTTTTCCCCTGGCAGTTCATGAAGGATTCGGACAGCGTCGTCGGAAATCCGGGCCACGTCCTGTTTTGCCTTCTCAAGCCCCTCCAGGGTCACAGAAGTGGTTTTATTGTTCTTTTCATCGCTGAGTACCGGCTTTCCCAGCACTTCCATACTGCTGGTCACATCCAGGATATCGTCCTGAATCTGAAATGCAACGCCGATGGCCGCGGCCATCTGTTCCACCAGCCGGGTCTCCTCCTCGTCAGCGCCGCCAAGCAGCGCGCCGATCATCATGGAGGCCTCTAAGAGAGCCCCTGTCTTCAAATGGTAGATGAAGTCCAGCTTTTCATGGGGAATAGGTTTATTGGTCAGCTCCACATCCACAGTCTGCCCACCTATCATGCCATAGATTCCTGTTTTCTGCGCCAAAATTCCGATACAGCGGCCCACGACCGCAGGATCCTCCGTCATGGCAAATGCCTTTGCCGCGGTCTCCACCGCGTAAATTAGCAGGCTGTCGCCAGCAAGAACCGCCATGTCGTATCCGTACTTCACCCATGTGGTCGGAAGCCCTCTCCGGAGTTCATCGTTATCCATACAGGGAAGGTCGTCATGAATCAGGGATGAGGTATGGATCATCTCGATGGCCGCCATAAATGGTTCTACCACCTCCTGGCCGCCGCCAAACAACCGATATGTCTCCTCCATCAGCATGGGGCGCAGCCTCTTGCCGCCGGCGCGCACGCTGTAATTCATGGCATCGAGAACGGTCTTCTGGTATCCGTCCGCGGCCGGCAGATAACGCTCCACCACCGCTTCCACTTCCCTCGTTCTGGTCTCCAGCATCTCATTAAAGTTCATGACTTTCACCATCTTCCTCCAGGACAATAATCTGTTTCTCTACCTTGTCTATCTTTTCATTGCAGGATTTCACAAGCTTCATTCCTGCCTCATAATATTTAAAAGATTCCTCCAGAGAGCTCTCGCCGCTTTCCAGCTTACGAATAATCTCCTCCAGCTCCTGAAAGGTCTCCTCAACACTTTTCTCTTTCTTTGCAGCCATTCGCATCTGCCTCCTTACTGTCCGCTGTCTTCTGTCATCTGGCTCCAAGCTCCGCAGCCGCAGTGCCGGAAACCACAGCATCGATCCGTCCATCGCGGATTCTCATCTGAATAAGATCTCCTTTTTTCACCTGTTCCACCGACTCAATCCGTCGGTTCTTATCATTGGTCAAAAAGCCGTAGCCGCCGCCGATCTTCTTGAGAGGAGACAGTCCATCCAGCCTGCTGCTCATAAGCTCCAGGCGATGCCTGTCCCTTACCGCCTGCTTTTCGATGAGCTGCCTTAAACGGCTTTCCGCTTCCACGGCACGGTTCCTGTCTGTCACAATCTGGGAAGCCATCCTGTTTTTCAGCTTCTCTTCCAGATCGGCCGCCCGCTGCCGGTTTTCCCTCACCTGACGGCGTGGGTCAAAAAGTTGAAAACGGAGCCTGAACTGCTCCGTCTGATAGCGGTAACGTTCTAATTTTCTGGCCACGGATTTCCCCAGGGCATCCCGGTATAATTCCACCTGGCCTTCGAACTGGCTGTAATCGAACACCGCCAGTTCCGCCGCCGCGGACGGTGTCGGCGCTCTCATATCCGCCACATAATCTGCGATCGTCACATCGGTCTCATGTCCCACCGCCGAGATCACAGGCGTCTTACAGGCAAAGATGGCGCGCGCCACGATTTCCTCATTAAACGCCCACAAATCCTCGATGGAGCCGCCGCCTCTTCCCACGATGATCACATCCAGTCCCAGGCGGTCCAGCGTCTCAATTCCCTTTACAATGCTGAATTTTGCGTTCTCGCCCTGAACAAGGGCCGGATAGAGATAGAGCTGAACATACGGATTCCTTCGTGCGGAAATGTTCATAATGTCCCGGATCGCCGCGCCTGTCGGGGCTGTTATGATCCCGACCGTCCTGGCGTAGCGCGGGATGGGCTGCTTGTACTCCGGGGAAAACATCCCCATCTCCTCAAGCTCGTCCCTCAGCTTCTGGAACCGTTCGAATAAATCTCCGACGCCCTCCTTTGTGATCTCCTGAGCGTAAAGCTGGTAACGGCCATCCCGCTCATAGACCTCGACGCTGCCCTTCACAATCACCTTCTGGCCTTCCTCCAGCTTAAACGTAAGCCCTTTCCGCTGACCGGCAAACATCACACACGCAATCGCCGCGCCTCTGTCCTTCAGGGTAAAATAAATATGGCCGGACGTATGATACTTACAGTTGGACACCTCGCCCTTAATGGATATGCGGTTCAATGCAAAATCCTGGGCAAACATATTCTTAATATAAGCATTGACCTGTGAAACGGAATATACACTCGCCATAGGCCATTACACCAGTTTCGCCAGAACTCCGTTGATAAACGCCGGGGATTCATTCCCGCCGAACCGTTTCGCCAGTTCTACCGCCTCATTGATCGCTACCTTTTCCGGTACCTCTTCGTCGTATAAAATCTCATATAACGCAAGGCGCAGAATCGTCAGCTCCGCCTTGCCCATTCTCTTCGTCTTCCATCCTTCGGCCACAGCATCGATCTTCTCATCCAGCTCCGGAATCTTCCGCATAACGGCTTCCGCCTTGGCTTTTAAATAGCTTTCATCTTCCGGACTCATCTCCACATCATGAAGAATCTCATCTACCCCTTCCGGAGTCGTCTCATCTTCCTTCGGCTCGTCAAAATACCGGTCTATCTGCTCCTCTTTTTCTTCTGCCGGATAAAAATCGGCACAGAAAAGCATCTTAAAGCAGTGTTCACGCAGTTTACTCCTGGTCATGGGTATGGTCCTCCTGTATAATAATTCGTTTGTTATTTCTTACTGTCTTACCGCGTTCAAAGTTCACAATCCCCGCCCGAAGCGGGGATCCATTCCTTAGCGTATTGGGTTCATTATACCTTAATGCGCATTTTTCTACAATACTTTTCGGGGATTTTATCCCCGGGGGAATCGACGCTCTAATCAGTTTTCCGGCAATTACTTCCATTCTCAGTTTTTATCAGAAAAATTATACATAAAAAGCGCATAAAAAAGACAGGCGGAATGCCTGCCTTTACTTTTACTCAAAAATACCAAAACGGGGTTTAGAGGCAAATACCAAAGTATCCGCCCCTTTTAATAATGAAGTATTTGCAAAAACAGTCCTTCGTCCTGACGAAATGGAAGTCTATCCATCTCCGCTTTGTTTCTGTAATTATCATTATAGTTTAAATTCCCATAAATAACTATTTCATTTCCGCCCTTTTATATCACAATCCTGCCAATCAGCTATCGTTCACTGCCCGTCCCTGCCACAGCTTCCAGGTCTGGTTCCGTCCACCATATACTCTTTGATATTATCCAGCACCTTTTCACTCAGAAGGCCGAATGCCTGTTTCGTCCTGCCTGCGGAATAGTTGACGCAGAATACTCTCGGATGGTTTAAAAGCGCTCCCGTCGGATCGCCGATGGCTCCGGCCGTATCACAGGCAAAGTAGTTATCTCCACCATCCAGCCAGTTCTTTAAATCTTCCGCTTCAAAGGCAGGCCCGATGGAGGTGTTGAACAGGATCTTTCCATTGCCCAGCGCCTTGAATTCCTCCTCGTGCATGAGAATCACGTTCTTATTTAAGCAGGCAAATACCACCTCGGACTGCTCCAGCAGCTCGGTAAGCGGACGATATACCATGCCCTCTGCGTCGTAAGCCGGCTTTCTGCTCCTACTGTAGTAGGAAACCTCGGCGCCCATAAATTTCATGGCCTCGGCGATCATTCCACCGGACACGCCCATTCCCACCATGCCGACCTTGAGTCCCGTGATCTCCACCGGCATCTCCTTCCACATGGGGCGGTCATAGCCATGAAGAAAACGCACCAGCTCGCAGATCACGTATTCCACGACACCTCTGTCGCCATAGTCCCGGATTCCTTTCACGGTAACGCCGTGCTCCTCCGCCCAGGCGATGTCCACGTTGGCGCTCTCTTTGGAATACAGGCTGCAGCACATGCCCACGTAACGGACAGCGGGACAATGTTCAAATACATAGCTGTTGATTTTTGATGTATAGCTGAGCAGGACGCCATCCGCATCTCCGATTCTCCTGATAATTTCATCATCATCCGCCGGCACGTCGTCGTACATGACGACTTCCTCCGCATACTGATGCAGTTCTTTTTCCGCCTCTTCCACCAGGCTTACCGGCTCGATGGCCACTAATTTCTTAAACATATCCTCATCCTCCTTATTTCGTTAAAATACGATTGGTGATACCAGATTGCGAAGAACGGCCACGACACTCCAGCCCGCGATCGCACTGGTGTCAGAGTAGATATCCACGACCGCCTTTACCCCTTTAATCTCCGCCGTGATCTTATGGTCATCACCCACAAATCCGGGTATGCTGTGAATATTTACCTTCGTGTGTTCCGGACCTGTTGTAGCCAGAGAAGCTGCCACTGCCACATTGACCTTGGTCGGCAGAAGCGCGATCGCTTCCTTTGCATTGCCCGCGAATACCTCTGTGCCCTCTGTGTCTGTCATCAAATGGTCTTCAAACAGAGGCGTATTCTTCAGCGATTTCGGCCCCTTCCTCGTCTCAATACCGGAAACCGCATCCCCCATCAGTGAAACCGTCCGAAGCACATCAAAACCGCCCACCGCGCCGGACGCAATATGTACCTTTGTCCCATGCTCCAGGGCTGTGCGCTTTACTTCCTCATAGAAATCCGCGTCCGCAAATGCACCGATCGACAGCACAATGATGCTGGTTCCTGCACAAAGAGCCTTGACGGCCATCCCTTTTACCGCGGCAACAGAGGCCGCCTCGGCTATGTAATCCGGTTTCAGCGCCAGAAGCTCGTCTATATCCGCGCACGGCCTGCATCCTGTTTTTTCCGCCAGAGCCTTCGTCTTCTCCTCATTGCGGCCCGCGATTCCCACCAGCTCGTACTCGTCCAAATAACCGTTTTTCCACGCGTCTGCAATAATTCCGCCCAGATACCCACTACCCAGGATTCCAAGTTTTAATCTGCTCATGATAAACTCCCTTCGGCCGCCTGCTCGGGCGGCAGTCTTTTTTCTTTTTCGTTTCTTCGATTCATTTATTTTAAAAACCGGCCGCGACCTCTGTTCCCCATCGCGGCCGTTTTCCATACCAGCCCAGTATACCATGAAATTTCAGTTCAAGGAACCTCTCTTTTCCTGAGATGTTCCGAATAAAGGAAGCTTACACGCCTTCTCCGTCCGTCTTCACAAGTCCCTCCGGCGTCAGCTCATAAACGGCAGTACAGACCTCTTCGATATATTTCCTGTCATGAGAAATGCTTAATATGGCTCCCTGGTACTGGCGCAGTATCTTTCGGATTACCGGCCCCGACAGCGGGGAGAAATTGCGCGTCGGCTCATCCAGGATCAGGACATCGGCCCCTGACAGGCTCATTTTCAGCAGAAGTACCTTTGCCTTCTGGCCGCCGGAGAGCTCCGACATCGGATGATTCATTTCATCGACGGTGTATTTCATAGAGCCCAGATACGTCCGGATGCGTGTCGTCTCTTCCTTGTCACCGGTCACGGACAGAAATTCCACAGGCGTCCGGTCCAGCTCCAGAAGGTCCTCATAATTCTGCGGCATATAACAGGCCCGGATATCGGTCCGGCTTAAAAGCTCCTCCTTCATCTGTTTCAGCAGCGTCGTCTTGCCAGCGCCGTTTTTTCCGGTAATACAGACCCGCTCTCCGCCTTTTATCCGCAGAAATACATGTTCCGCCAGAAGACGCGGTTCCTCTTCTCCCGAGGATGGTGTAAGGAGCCGGTCCAGGGAATATTCCAGAACGGTTTTTCCGGCGGGCATTTTTACCTTTTCACCCAGCTTAAAGAAGATCGCATCCTCAGTCTCCGGTATCTCCGTTTTGTCTAGAGCCTCCCGTTCATACCTCTTTTCCAGAGATTTTACCGCTTTCATCTTCTTTTTCAGCAGGTATCCGCCGTGTGGGTTCTGACGGCTTATGCTGTTCAAATCGTGATCCACCGCCTGCTCGATTCTACGGAATTTCTCCTGCCGTTTCTTCTCTTCCCTGCGCTCACTTAACGCCTGCTGTTCCTGACTGGCCAGCTGCGCCGCACGGTTTGCCGCATACTGGCGGTAGCTGGTTTTTGCTATGCTGTAGCGGCTTTCCGTTTTACGCTTCAGCTGTTCGATATGGATTACCACATTGGCGGTCCGCTCAATCAGCGTCTCATCGTGGGAGATAAACAACACGGGCTGTACCGCTTCGAGAATCAGCTTTTCCAGCCATTCCAGCGTCTCGATGTCAATGTCATTGGACGGCTCATCCAGAAGCAGGACGGTGGGCTGTGCCATGAGAAGCCGCGCCATCTGCGCTTTTACCTTTTCACCGCCGGAAAGCGTACTCATCTTCTGGTCCCGGTAGAAGAAATCCGTGGGCAGCTTCAGCTGTCCGGCCAGATGGGTCAGCTCTCTGGGCGTCTGCATCCCAAAGGCATCCTCCCCGCAAAAATATTCATAGACTGTCTTTTCTTTCTCCTCCGCTGGCAGTTCCTGGGGCAGATAGCCCGGATGCTCTCCCGTACAGATCCGTTCGCCCTGCGCCTCCGCATAGCCTTCGATCAATTCGGGATCGTAAATCCATTTTAACAGGGTGCTCTTTCCATTTCCCTCTTCCCCGATCAAAACTACCTTATCCCCGGGGTTCAGCACAAAGCTGAAATCCTTTAATATGACTCTGAAATCCTTTTTATGCGTTATTGTCAATTGTTTTATCTGTAACATAAAAATCCCTCCCGGCCAAACGTCCGGAAGGGATTAAAGATTCTATACGTATGAGGAAACGCGCGCAGAACAAAGCCTGCACAAACTCATGTCTGTACGGAATTTTCCCTGATGACCGGACGAAATGGCATAGAATACAGGGCACCGTCTCCGCACTTACGTGGGGGAGCATGCCTGTTACCTCAGTGTTTCTCAGCCTTTTCTTCGTCATTATTTTGTCATCATCTTCCGACAGAACCTTCTTTCCTACTACAATATATTTATGGTTAATATTCCTTACAGCCAGTAAGGACTTATCCATCTTGTTGCTTAAGCTGTTATAATGATGGAGCAATCGGTATATCGGCTTCCTTTCCTGGACTTTGCGTCCGTAAAAACAGACTGATAACCAGCTCCTCATTCGCAGCGTTCGTTTTATGCAGGTTGAACTGCCTCCGGTACGTTCGTGTCACACCACAGTAGATTGAATAGGCAATGAGTAAAACTGGTACTTATCCATTGCAATAATCTTAAGGAGTGACAAGTTTATGAATATGAACGCAGTAGGTATTGATGTTTCCAAAGGCAAGAGCATGGTTGCTATTCTTCGCCCTTATGGCGAGATTGTTTCTTCACCGTTTGAAATCAAACATACATCTTCTAACATCCAATCTCTGATTGAACGGATTAATTCTATCGAAGGTAACTCCCGCATCGTTATGGAGCATACTGGCCGTTATTACGAACCACTTGCCCGTCAGCTTTCTCTTGCTGGCCTTTTTGTGACTGCTGTAAATCCTAAGCTCATTAAAGATTTCGGAAATAATTCTCTCCGTAAAGTAAAATCGGATAAAGCTGATGCTGTAAAAATAGCCCGTTATACACTTGACAACTGGATTGATTTGAAACAGTATAGTCTTATGGACGAACTACGCAATCAATTAAAAACTATGAACCGTCAGTTTGGGTTCTATATGAAACACAAAACAGCTATGAAGAATAACCTCATCGGTATCCTCGATCAGACTTACCCTTGTGTTAATACTTTCTTTGATAGCCCTGCCCGTGAGGACGGCAGCCAGAAGTGGGTTGATTTTGCCACTACATACTGGCATGTGGACTGTGTCCGTAAACTGTCATTAAACGCATTTGTCGGCCATTATCAGAAATGGTGCAAACGCAGGATGTACAACTTCAGCAAAGACAAGGCTGAAGAAATCTATGGAGCTGCCAAAGAGCTTGTTCCTGTACTTCCGAAAGATGATTTAACCAAGCTGATTGTGAAACAGGCCATAGAACAATTAAACACTGCTTCCAGGACCGTGGAAGAACTCCGTACCCTGATGAATGAAACTGCCTCTAAGCTGCCTGAATATCCCGTTGTCATGGAAATGAAAGGCGTTGGCCCATCACTTGGCCCTCAGCTTATGGCTGAAATCGGAGATGTTACACGCTTCACCCATAAAGGAGCTATCACCGCATTTGCCGGTGTGGATCCAGGCGTAAATGAATCAGGAACTTATGAACAGAAAAGCGTTCCAATTTCCAAGCGAGGCTCATCTTCCCTTAGAAAGACTTTGTTCCAGGTCATGGACTGTCTCGTCAAAACAAAGCCGCAGGATGACCCTGTATATGCGTTTATTGACAAGAAACGGGCTCAGGGAAAACCTTACTATGTCTACATGACCGCAGGTGCTAATAAGTTTCTGCGTATCTATTACGGAAGAGTAAAAGAATATCTTATGTCTCTTCCAGAATAAAGAATGCCACAACCTTTCAGACCAGCGGATAACGGTGGTCTATTTGTTGTACTTGAAATTTCATCAACAATAACTCTTAAAAACTTTTCATTATACTATTGACTTTTTATTTGCAGGCTGTTTTTATTTTTTTACTTGGTGCTATCCGCAGTATACGACAGGGTGGTGAATTTGTCAAGGGGCTTCACCGGCCGGAAGCGTTATTTCACACGCACCGCCACCTTCACAACGTAATCCGCTGTATCCCTGACCGTCAGTTCATCGAGGAGAAGGTCCTCATACCACATCTCATCCAGGCGGATCCCCTGTTGTTCAGCGAAATCCCGAATAACCGGATACGCCTTTCCCATGTCTCCGTCGTACCCCCGGTAATACAGTTCCACGTAGGTTCCCGCCGGCTTCACATACGGTTTCAGCGCCGAAATGCGCTTATCCAGCCGCGTATAGACACTCCGGTAGCGGTCGTATTTCCCCGCCTCTAAGTCTCTGCCCAGACAGACTGCGCCCACGGCGTTCATGCTGATATGGTACTGCTCGCAGACCCTGACATGGTGTGCGATCTCCTCCGCCAGCTTCCGTTCCCCCGTGATATTCACCTCGGAAGAAAATAAGTATTCCTGGCCTCTCTCCGCCAGCTTCGGCTTATCCACCTCAGCCTCCAGCGCCTCCTTAATCGTCGTTCTCTCCCACTCCATAAAACGCTTCATATTTTTCAGCCGCTCAATCTCCTGGTCGATCTCCGCATCCTTCTGATCCACCAGCGCCAGGAAATGCTCCGGTGACCGGGTCTCCATATACTCCCTGATCTCACTGAGAGGCATCCCCAGCTTCTGCAATGCCCGAATCACCTCAAACGTATCCATCTGCCACACAAAATAATACCGGTAATTATTCTCCTCATCCTTCACCGCCGGCGAAAACAGACCAATCTCATCATAGTGAAACAGCGTATGCTTCTTAACCCCTAAAATCTTCGCGAACTCGCCTGTTGTAAAATATAACTCCGACTGTTTTTCCATATTTTGATTCCTCTGTTACCGTTCACAGACCGGGAAGCGGAGACCGGCAGGGCTGTGAGCTGCAACATTCCTTTCTATATACAAAGTTTTTCTGCTTGACTATCGGCCTACCCTATACCCTATGATAATCCATGCGGCTGAAATTTACAAGAAAATCAGGAGAAATACTATGAATTATTCACTGGCAAAAAAATTTACATTTGGTTCCCTCATGATGTTTGCACTGCCGACGACCATCATGATGATTTTTACCTCCCTCTATACGATTATTGACGGGGTCTTTGTATCGCGTTTCGTCGGGACCAATGCGCTTTCATCCATCAATATCGTTTATCCGGCCATTAATATCGTGCTCGGCATTGCGGTCATGTTTTCAACCGGCAGCTGCGCCATCGTTGCAAAGAAGATGGGCGAAGGAAAAGCAGAGGAGGCACGGGCTGCCTTTACTTCTATTATATATTTGAATATCATTGTCGGAGCCGTAACGGCGGTTCTCGGCAATCTCTTTGCTGCACCGATCGTACGGCTCCTGGGAGCCAGCGACCTGCTTATGAGCGACTGTATTACTTATATGAGATGGCAGATGGCCTTTGCTCCGGCGCTGATGCTTCAGATTCTGTTTCAGATGTATTTTATCACGGAGGGACGGCCCGGACTGGGACTTTTTCTCACGATTCTGGCCGGCTTAAGCAACGCGGTTCTGGATTATATTCTCATCGTCCCTCTAAAGCTGGGCGTGGCTGGCGCGGCTATTGCAACCGTTACCGGCTACATGATCCCCGCGGTATTCGGTCTGATCTACTTTGCTGTTTCCCGCAAGGCACTGTGGCTCGTAAAGCCCCGTCTTTCTGCGGCAGAATTAAAGGAAACACTGATTAACGGTTCCTCGGAAATGGTGACCAATTTATCCTCCGGCATTATCACGTTCCTGTTCAACCTCCTGATGATGCACTACGCAGGAGAAGACGGCGTCGCGGCCATCACCATTATCCAGTACTCCCAGTTCCTGTTAAATGCATTGTACATGGGATTTTCACAGGGCGTCTCACCCGTCATCAGCTACAATTACGGCAGCCGCAATACGAAGCAGCTGAAGCAGGTGTTTAAGACCTCCCTGATCTTTACAGGTGTCACTTCGTTCCTCGTATTTGCCACAGCACAACTGGCTGGCGGGATTATCGTAACGATTTTCGCACACCCCGGCACAGCCGTATACGATCTGGCCCGCCACGGATTCATGGTGTTCTCTTTCGGCTACTTATTTTCCGGAGTCAACATCTTTTCGTCGGCCCTGTTCACCGCTTTATCTAACGGCAGGGTATCGGCTGTGATTTCCTTCGTGCGCACGCTGTGCCTGATCGTCTTATGCTTACTGCTCCTTCCTCTTATTATGGGGCTTGACGGAGTCTGGCTTGCCGTTCCGGTAGCAGAAGCAGGAGGGTTCCTGCTCTGCCTTTTCTTCCTGAGGAAGCATGCAAAAACATACAGTTATATTTGATTTATGCATACTGCGCTCATACAAAACAGGTCAGCATTTTCGAAGTTGAAAAACAACTGAAAATGCTGACCTGTTTGCATTACGATCAGTCTCTTCCTAACCTCCGGTCTCTCAATCCCGCGCTTGTCCTACGGTCAGTTTATACCACCCGATCAGAAGGACACCCACAAGCACCACTGCGTCCGCAGTCAGAATCGTGGTCACATTTTGCATCATTCCATTCACGTAAAAGATTGTAAATGCTTCTACTGATAATATGACAAAACACAGGCAGTTGGTAACGTAATCGCAGATGGTATCACTGAAGCAGAACAGACGGAGTGTCAGCCATCTCCATATAAACTGACGTAAAAAAAATCTTATGATGATACAGGCGGCAGGATATACAAAAATAAATGCTTTTCCAATCTGACGGCTTATTTCGCCGTTATTCCACTGTATCGGCACCTGGGACGGCAAATTCGGATATGCAAGCAGCGCAAGCAGGAAGCACACCGCTGTGATTCCACCCCATGCCAGCAATCCACCCCACAGATACAGGAAACCGACCGAATCCAGCCGAAAGACCTTACTGTTATTTTTCCAATATTCTTCCAGCTCTGTCACGTATGCTTCCACCTCTAAATCTTCATACGTCATTTCCTTTTCTGTAAGCATCTTTTTACATATATAATGGTATTTCTCCAGATCTGCGATTTGGCTCTCCAGCGCATCCGCTTGTCTTTCAAGGACCACCTGCAGGGATACCTCGTGATCGATTATTCGGTGAATATTTTCCAGTGAGATTCCTAATGTTCGTAAGTATGCTATTTTTTTGATATTCTGTACATCCTCTTCCGTATACTCCCGGTATCCATTCCTGTTATTTCTGACAGGATGGATCAGTTTTTCTTTTTCGTAGAAACGGACACTGGAACGTACAATCCCTGTTTTTTCTTCCACTTCCTTAATTGTCATGTCGTCTTTTCTCCCTTTTTTGCTGTTTACTATAAGGTATAAACAGGGTTTACAGTCAATAGCTTATGCATAAATTGTTTGAAATACTTATATTTGACGAAAAAAGGAGCCTTCTACTCCTGCCCGGTATGGTCAGGCATGGAAAGCAGAAGACTTCCCGTTATGATGATCAGCGCAGCCGCGCTTGCCGAACAGAACACGGAGGCAGCAAACGCGCGTATCATCTCCACATCCCACCGGGTCTTTGGCAGCATGGCTATGTCAAAGAGATTCTCTTTTACCTGTGTGAATTTTTCCGCATAGAAGGAAAAATCCGACCACCGGGATGGAATAAACTCTCCCGGAAAACGGAAGCCATACCAGAGCAGAGCTGCCGCACCTCCGGCCATCACCGCAAAGAATAAAACTTTCCGCAGCCAGTTTCGGTATTTTGCATGTTTTTCCGTTTTGCCTCTCCGCCCAGCCTGCCGCATATCAAATTTTTTCAAACGCCGCGAACGCCGCATCAAAATCCAGAACCAGATAAGCAGGGCCCATCCGGGCAGCGTGCAGCAAAACCTTACCATGGCATAGTAAATACTCCCATTAATTCTGATTTCATGTCCCGGCAGTCCGAAGCGCATGATCATCTCTTCCGCCTGCCCCTCAAGTCCCTCCTGACCGGAGTAAGAAAAGGAGACGTTGGGAAAAAACTCCGTCTCCAGCCGTTTTGCCGGAAGCATCACCATGGGATAGGAGGCGGCCGTCACTCCCCGAATGACAAAGCGTTTCCCCTTTACGGAGATCCAGCTGCCGGTCACATCGGTGGAGCCGAACAGTTCCCATGCCGTTTTACTGCTGACGACACAGCCTTCCTCATCATCTCCAAAGCCATACGTGCCGGCCACCAGCCGGTCCTTCACGATCTGATCCATCTCTCCCCGGACCATGATGCAGGTGACATCCTGCTTAAAGTTCAGCACCGGATTCCTGGCCTCCACATAGTACTCCACATTCCATGCCGCGGTCTCCGGGAAGCTCTCATCTTCAGGCTTTAACCCGGCTTCTTTTATTTGCTCCAAAGCCTGCCGGGACACCCCCTGTCCGTGGTAACGGATCTGGATATCACCGGCGTATGGCTCTATCTTCTCTCCCTGCCACAGGGAAATTCCCCACAGAACCGCCGACAGAAGCACTGCCAGAAACACGGTTTTTACTCTGGCTGCTCTGCCCGTTCTGATCCATGTCTTAAACCTGTTCATCGTTCTCTCACTCTCCGGATATTCTGACACGGTCGCCTGCCTCGATGATCCTGCTGCTGGATACGATCAGCTGGTCCGTATTGCTGAATGCACCCTGTACAGCCGCCTGGGTGCTGCTCTTTTCCAGTAATTCCACGGGAATCTTTTCCGCGGTCAGCTCTTCGCCGAGTATCGTCTTCTGCGGTTTTACCACCAGGATGTAGTAACCATCCGATTCCTGCCTGAGCCCTGCGATGGGAATGACCTGAGTGTACTGCCGGGATGTCAGATTAAGCGAAAATGCGGCCGTTGCCCCCAGAACCCCCGTGTCCTCCTGGACCGATGCGGTAAAATGCGCCTGTTCTTCCTCCGATAAGAAGTCCACGCTGTCCACCACCGCCTCATACGTTCGCCTGGACTCTCCGTACTGCAGGTTTATCTTCGTTCCCGCCGTAATCAGTTCACCCAGCTTTTTTTCTACCGTTCCCTCGAATTTCAGCCTTCCGTCACCTATGGCCACAAGCTCATCACCCGTCACGGTCTTTCCCGGGACGACGGCCAGCTCTGTCACCACACCGGATACCGGAGCCGTCACTTCACCGGAGGCTGCCTCCAGGGCTTCCAGGGCTTTTAACTGCTCCTCCGCCTTTGTAATATCCAGCTGCTTCACCTGGCGGTCCAGGCCGGAGGCGGTCTGCTCCTTTTGATTTTCGGCGGCCGTCACCGCATCCCTGGCCCGCGCGTTGGATACCGCAAGTTCAGCCTGGCTGAGCGCTTCTTCCAAATTCCTCACGCTCTTCTCTCCGGCCTTGATCTGTGCCTCCACCGCTTCCACCGAGGACTCATAGCTGCTCTTTAGCGCTTCCGCCGCGGTTCTCCTACCGGCACTGACATCGCCGTAATCTTCCTCCGCGCTGTTTAAGGCCGCTTTCGCCTCCTCCACGTTAAGCGACTGCTCTTCCCGCACCTCTTCCAGGTCCTCATTTGCCCGGTCCAACGCTTTTCTGGCTTTCAGGATCTCCTCGTCTGAAGCCCCTTCTTCTTCCAGACGGTCCAGCTTCTCCTCGCAGTCGGTCACCTCGCGCTCCGCTTTCTTGACCGCGCTCTCCTTCTTCGCCACAGCCGCATCGTAGGCC
>NZ_JBKVCZ010000015.1:0-82380 GCF_046966825.1 Hungatella sp.
TCCAGATAAACCGGTTTATTTTCATTAAAATGGGTAGCCGGATCATCCGGGTCATAAGCGTCTACCGCCTTGCCGTTAAACAGCAGGTTTCCATCCGCGTCCAGCGTAAATGGCGCCTCCCCGTTTGCCGAACCGGAAAACAGGAATTTATCTCCATATCTGGCATTCATGGTCTGTAGAATCTCTTCCTTCAGTCCTCCCAGCTCCTCGGCAATCGCATCCAGACTGTCCTGGCTGCTGGCGCCTCCCGCCCTGGTTGCCTTCTCGAAAACGGTCTCCAGTATTGAATTAATTGTTGCAATATTGGAATCCGCCGTGTCCAGCTCTCCCACTGCATTTTTTACTGTATTGATATGTTCCTCGCTCCTGGCGATCTGATCACGCACGGTAAATGCCTTGGCTGCGGCGGCCGGGTCCTCGGAAACGTGATTATACTGCCTCTGAGAAGTCAGCTTCAGGTTTGAGGACGCCAGATTCGCTACATTTCTCTGGAGGTTCCTGTTATACATTGCCGTCATCATATTTTCTGTAATTCTCATATGCCCCTCTTTACCTTCCTACCAACCCCATCTGGTTGATAATCATATCCAGCTGTTCATCCATGGTTGTCATCAGTCTTCCCAGTGCCGAGTATGCCTTGTTATAGGTCATCATGTTAATACCTTCTTCGTTCAGTGACACTCCCGACACGCCCATGCGGTCCGATTCCACGCTCTCCGCAATTGCGAGAGACGCCTTGAGCCTGGAGTCATTGGTCTTTTTATCGGTTCCCAGTGTATTGGTGTATCCCGTGATAAACTCACTGAAGGTCCCTGTAAATTTGTCACTGCCTTCCCCAAACTCAAAATCCTTCTCCAGAGCCGCTTTCATGGCGAGAATATCCTCATTATCGAGATCTCCATCCGGATTCTTTTTTCGGATAATATAGGCGGAATCCTTTGTCCACATATCACTGATCCGGATATTGCCGGCGCTGACCTTTCCATTAAAATCTCCCTGGATAAGAGTCTTAAACGGTCCCGGCTTATTCGGATCATCCTCGTGAACCATGCTGTTAAATACATTTGCCATGGTCTGCGCAAAATCGTCCAGTTTGCGTTCATAGTAGGGAATTCCAGCGTTCAATGAATTATTGCCGGTCAGCATATCTTCGAATCCCTTGATCGCTCCGGCCCCCAGATTGGCCGTCGTCCCGTCTCCCCAGGAAAGCGTGGTTCCGTCCAGTCCAATTCTCACCGCATCGTTGCTGTAATTTCCGCCGTTGGCGTCGACCACCAGCTTCCCGCCCAGCTTCACCTGAATTCTTCCCTGATCCAGTGAAATGACTTCCAGCTTCCCGTATCGTGACAAATCGTCGAGAATGGTATTTCTCTGATCCAGAAGGTCATTCGGTCCGTAGTTCACGCCGTCGTAATCATCGTTGACAAATATCTCGTGGGCAATGGACTTATTCAAATCGCTGAGCTGTTTTAACTTCGTGTTAATATCATCCACAGCGATAGACAGATCATTCTTCGTCTGTTCCTCCAGACTCTTTAAGTTGGTATCGTATTCATTCAGCACCTGAGTAATGCCCTTAAATGCATTCAGCACAATATTGGCATTGGTCTCCTGGTACGGATGCTGGCTGAAATCCGCCAGTGCCTGAGAAAGCACGGTAAGCGCATCCTTGATACCGGTCCCTTCCACCTCGGGATCACTCAGGATACCTTCCATCTGCTCCATGATAGCTGCCTTCTGGTCGAAATAACCCACATCAGAATACTGCTCCCGGAATTTCGTATCCAGATAGGGATTTCTGATCTGGCTCACACCACTTGCGTCCACGCCCTGGCCAGCCAGCGGTATGGAGCTGTACTGGAACCTGTCGCTTCCGTAAACCTGTACGGAAACGGTATCGAGGCGCTGTCTCGTATAGCCCTTTGTATTGATATTGCTGATGTTGTTGCCGATGATATCGAGAGCCTTCTGGTTCACCATCAGCCCGCGTTTGGCCGTTTCCAGCCCCATAAATGTCGGTCTCAATTCTTCACTCTCCTATACCGGTCCCGCATCAGACCTTTTTCTCAAACCGCTGGCCTTTGGGTCCCACCGTCTTCCCGTAGATACCGGTTGGATTTCCCACCATCCGCGCGTCCAGTCCCATCTTTTCCAGTTCCGACTTTGCCAGGCTTTCCGCCTTTTCATTATAAAAACGGATATTACCAATCGCCCCATCCAAACGCCGGTATAAGTCTGTCAGCTGTTTCCGTTCCTCTCCGCCGCACGACTCCGCGACCTCCTGAAGCGTCTTTCCGGTAAGCCCCATTCTCCCAAACAGTTCCTGACGTCTCTGCTCCATATTCTGAAGCTGTTTATCCATGGCCTGCTGCATCATGATGGATTCCTCGATCTTGTCAAGTTCCTTTGTCATCAGAAGCCCCAGTTTTTCCACCTGCTTTTGTTCCATTTTTTCAAACATTTCTGTATATTCCGTCAGAAAACGAATTATCTCTTCCAATATTTTTCCCTCTCTATAAACCGCTCATCAGCCTTTTCGCAATCTGTTCCGCCGACACCTGGTACGTACCTTCAGACACCTGCTGTTTTAACGCCGCGATCTTATCCGCCGGGGCGCCCTCGTCCATGGACTTCCTAAGCGTCGCCGCAAATGACGATGCCTCGCTCTTTTTCGCGCCGTCACTGCTGATGCAGATGGCGTCACCACGCATTTTTTTATCGGCCGATGCCGGGACAGAAACGGATTTTTCTGCATGCCTGCCACTGTTTACCGCGTTTTGATAAACGGAATAATTCCTCGTAACCTTCACATCCATATCCCCGACTTCCTTTCTCTTACTGATTGTTCTGCTAACTCTATAATATTTATCGGACAGTATCCCGGAAACTTTATAGTTTGAGGGATATTTTTTTAGTTTTTTTGAATTTATTGGCGGGTTGACATACTTTTATGAATTAAAAAACGAACCTGCTGCTGCGGGAGGGCTCAGAGAATGAATTCTGAGGCCGGCGCCGCTTGACTGGTTCGTTTTTGAGATGGTTTGGTTTAGTAAGATTTTATCGGATAGTTTGCTTTAAAGTAGTTCAGTGGCGAGGTTCCTTTTTTACCATCAGGATCGCCTGAATCAGTGCGCTGGTCACCTCTGAGGCGAACATCTCCTCATTCTTTCTTCTGCGTTCGTCATCCTGTTCATTCATAACCACATAGTGCGGTTTCAGGCGGTTCAATGCCAGAGCAGCAATATCTTTTTTGCACTTATCGCATTTACAGCAGTTAAAGCGGTCGAGTGTCGCATCCAGCTTCGATATAACCAGTTCCTCCATCAGGTTGACCAGAACCATATTCTGTTCTTCCTTCACCGGCATGGAAACCGCCGGCCGGCGAATAGCCTTCACCATACTGGCGGCAGTCGGAACAGGAGATATATTTCCCATAAGTCCGGCAGCTCCCGCTTCCATGGTGACGGCACTTTCATCTGCCCCGGGAACGACATTTCCTCCCTTTTTCGCGGCAGAAGGCATAATCTTCCGGTACATCATCTCTTTATCTATTTCTGATCTGCTCTTAGCCATTTGCTTCAAGCCCCCTTTGGAAGAGTTCGTCCGCCAGTTTCTCATAGTCCTTTACTGCATTGCAGGCAGGAGCATATTCCAGCACTGATTTCTGCAGCGACTGGGCTTCACGAAGTGCCACGCTTTCCCGGATGTAGGCGTTCATGACCGGGAAATCCAAATCAGCAGCCACCATATTAAGCGTGCCTTCCACTTCTCTGCTGAACCGGGTTCTCGGGTTATGCTTCGTTAAAAAAGCCCCCAAAACCTTTATATCGGGATTACAGTAGCTTCTCACCCGTTCTATTGTCTCATTTAACTGCATAATTCCCTGCAGGCTGAAAATGTCCGACAGCATCGGCATCAGAATATAATCAGCCGCTGTAAATGCATTTACCGTCAGAATTCCCAATGCCGGAGGAGAATCAATAAATATGTAATCGTAATAGGGCTTCAGCGAATCCAGGGCCATTTTCAATAGGAACTCTCTTCTTGCCCCTGTAAATTCAAGTTCTATACTGCTGAGCAAAATATTAGAAGGAATCAAATCTACCAAAGACGATTTCTGAACCGCATACTTAGGCTTTAATTCTCCCTTCAAAACATCGTAAATCGTTGCACAGCCATCTGTTTCAGCGCCCATGCTGAAACTTAAATTCCCCTGTGGATCCATATCCATCGCCAGTACCCGGTAGCCTTTTGACTTAAATACCGAGGCCAGCACATATGCCGATGTCGTCTTTCCGACACCGCCCTTTTGATTTGACAACGCAATGGTAGCTGCCATGAGAATTCCCCCATAACTTACAATTTTCCACACAAAATGACATTATTGTTATTATAGCAAGAAACAGGAAAACATACAATTGGATTTTTCTTCCGGCTAAAGGCATTTACCTCTTGTTTTGGCACACTTATACTTCCTTCAGGTGTTTCTCCAGCATTTCGCACAGCCTCGGAATCTGAGACTCAAACTCCACGCCATACCATCTGGAGCTGCAGGAAGCAGAGGTTGCCTCAATACAGAGAACGACAAAATCCGCAGACAGTGCCAACGCGCTCGCAAGGCTCAATCCACGCATTACACCGCCCAATACCACCGAGGAGTAGAGATCACCAGTTCCATGGTAACTTTGAGGACAACGATGAGTAAAGTAGGAAAAGCTCTCTCCGTCACGATTCAGATAGGCCACTCCCAATTTTTCAGGTTCAAAGCTGACACCGGTCAGAACAGCAGTTTTACATCCCAGCTCCAACAGCCGCTCCAGCATTTCCCGAATATAAGCCTCATCATAATCCGTACGGTAAGGCATACCAGTAAGCAGACTGGCCTCCGTAATATTGGGCAGAATCACTTCCGCCTTCGCGCAAACCTTCGCCATAGCCGCTGGAAAATTTTCATCAAATGCAGGATATAGCTTCCCATTGTCCGCCATAGCCGGATCAACCAACACCAGATTATCCCCAATGGCAAACTGATCAAAGAAATCGCAAATCTGCCCGCACTGTTCCGCCGATGCAAGGTAGCCTGTATAAATACCATCAAATGAAATCTGTTCCGCCTTCCATGCCTCGGAGATCGGCGCAATCTGATCGGATAAGTCCTTACAGGTAAAATTCTTAAACATCGTATGTGTGGACAACACCGCCGTTGGAAGGATACCGCATTCCACTCCCATAGCAGAAATAACAGGAAGCGCAACGGTAATAGAACAGCAGCCAACACAGGATATATCCTGTAGAGTAACAATTCGTTTCATTTATCAAATCCTCCTTATATGTATTCTTATTACAGTGAAGTATAACAAATATTGGACTGGTCATAAATACCCAGAGTGTATGAAAATGACCAGTCCAGTTATAGCGGCGGCGGCCTGCAGGAATAGAAAAATTAAATGTTGAGAGGAGAGATGCGCAGATGGCAGATAGGCAGATGAGAAATGATAGATAATTCCGGAAATTTGAAATATAGCATGATAATTTTTTCACTCTAAATATAGGTAAAAAATAAAATGTCCTATAAAATTACGTTTAAAATAATAACAAAAGTTATTGCATTTTACTTTTATTTATAGTATAATCTACTTATATTTACATTATCTTTGGCATTTCATCTGCCAAATACGCAAATCATGATATTTCATATACCGGTAGTATCGCCGGGTATTTTCAAAAATGGTTACTGGGAAAAGGCCCGCTGACAGCTGCATTTTACGGTATTTTATAAAACAAAACCAGAAAATGTTCCTATTTTACCTGCCATGTGCCAGGAGTCTGCCGATCTTTTTCCCTGCCAAGCAGAAAAGGGGAATTCTATGGGGCAAAAGGATATTTCTCTGGTTCGTTACTTTGAAGACGAGGACCGCTATGCGGATTTAATTAATGGCTTTATATTTGACGGAGAACGGGTTGTTTCGGGCGATGATATCCAGGAGCTGGATTCCCGTATAACAGGATTTTTATCAAAAATCAAAGACGGATTTAAGATTCAGAAATACCGGGATTCTGTAAGAAAAGTAGTATTGGGTCTGGGATTCGCCATCATTGGCCTTGAAAATCAGGATCGAGTGCATCACGCCATGCCCATTCGGATTATGCTGGAAGACGCAGCCGGTTACGATAAACAGATGCGTCGAATCCAGAAGCATCACCGGAACAGAAAAGATTTACAGGGCGATGAATTTCTGGGCGGCTTCTCTATCCGCGATAAGGTTTACCCAGTCATTACCATCTGCATTTATTACGGTGATAAACCTTATAATGGAGCGAAAGAACTCTATCAAATACTGGAATACGAAACCTTACCGGATAAACTGAAAGTTTTCTTAAACAATTACAAAATACACGTCCTCGAAATCAGAAGTTTTCATGATATCGATCGTTTTAAAACCGATTTACGTGAAGTATTCGGATTTATTCAACGCTCCGGCAACCCTGCTGAAGAACAAAAATTTACATTTGAGAACAAAGAACGATTTCAGAAAATGGACGAGGATGCCTTTGACGTCATAACAACGGTAACCGGTTCGAAAGAACTGGAACTTATAAAGGACGATTATAGGGATGAAAGGGGGAAAATCAATATGTGTGAGGCAATACTGGGAATGATTGAGGCGGGAAGAGTGGAGGGACGGACTCACGGAGAAGCTAAGATTGTAGCTATAATCAGGAAAAAATATATTAAGAAGAAAAATTTACAAATTATCTCTGATGAACTGGAACTGGATTACTCCTATGTAAAAGAAGTGGTAGACTTGATTCATGAGCATCCGGACTGGACAGACTTGCAGATAGGGGAAACGCTGATAATGCGGGATAATTTTTAAATAGACTGGATAACCCAAATATATCATAGGAATATCAATTAACTTTGACATGTAATATTTAAACATATAGTATATCAGAAAAACAGCATTTATGTTTATCTCACTCTGATGCAAAAGTATTTAAACAATAATAATCCTCAAAACGGGAGCTGCCTGTTTTAAACAAACCACTCCCGTTTTAAGGATTATAATAACACGATTAAACTATAGTTCACATTCCTGTTACATTAGCAATTACAATATAGAATTTCATTTATTACTGTAATAACTGTAATACAGACTGTGGCTGCTGATTTGCCTGTGCAAGCATCGCCTGTGCAGACTGAACCAGCACGCTGTTCTTGGTATAATTCATCATTTCCTTTGCCATGTCTACGTCACGAATACGGGACTCTGCAGAAGTGATGTTCTCTGTGGTTACTCCTAAGTTGTTGATGGTATGCTCAAGACGGTTCTGAATAGCTCCAAGTTTACCACGGCTGGTAGATACAGTGTTGATGGCTGTTTTTATTTTGGCCATGGCATCTGAAGCACCATCTCTAGTACTAATATTTACTGATGTTAAATCTAAGGCATCAACATGCATGTCACCTATGCTAAGCTCCAACTGGTTATAAATTTCATTCGTGTCGCCAATTTGCAGAGTAAGTCCACCGCCTGCAGATAATCCCGTTCCTGCCGTTCCATTTTGACCAAGCTGTAATTGATGTGCTGTTCCAGAATCTACAGCAAATATATCTGCTCCAGTTTTATTACCATCAAAACTTATCCTCATTTCTGCGCCAGCATCTGATAACATCTTGTTAATTTCACTTGCAGAATATGATTTAGATGCATCAAGATTAAGTTTTACATTACCGTTTGCAGCAGCCGTAGCTCCCACTGGATCGCCTGCAGTATTCGTAACTGCCAAAACACTGTTATTAACTCCCGCTTTCGTAGCTGTAAGAACAATACCACTTCCGGCAGTTTTATCCACAGATGTTGCAAGTGATGCTTTTGCTGAAGTCTGGCTTGTAATACTTGCCTTCAATGCAGAGTTACCTGTCATAGTAATATCGTTATCAAGCGCAATTTTTAAATCTTTTCCGCTTTCTGGCGCCGCAACTTTTGCTAATGCCGCATTAATATCTTCCTGTGTAATTTTATCACCAGCAGCTGCATCAATAGTTAATGTTAAGTTTCCATCTGCCCCCCAACCTGCTACCACGCTCTTAGTACCAGTACTAGCTACAGACCCAATTGTAACTTTTACACCTTCTCCGCCAGAAATAGTCCAGCCAAAGTTACTTAAACTATCAGCAGCTGTAAAGTTCTGGTGAGCACCTGTGGTCCCAACACCCATCGTACCATCCAGCAACTTTATTCCATTAAAGTCGGTACCATCGGCAATACGATTAATCTCATCTTTTAATGCGGAAATCTCATCCTGTAAAGCTTTACGGTCAACATCATCAGTATATGTACCATTTGCGGACTTAGTAGCTAATTCAGTCATACGATTAAGCATAGAATGAACTTCCTGTAATCCACCTTCTGCTGTCTGAACTAAAGAAATAGCATCCTGAGAGTTATCGCTTGCTGCTTCCAGTCCCTTAATCTGCGCTCTCATCTTCTCCGAGATTGCCAGACCTGCTGCATCATCACCTGCACGGTTAATTCTGTAACCGGAAGATAATTTCTCCAGTGATCTTGCTACTGCGCTGTTGTTTACACCCAACTGTCTGTTGGAATTGAGTGCCATAATGTTGTGCTGAATCCTCATAATATTACCTCCATGTAATTTTATATTGGGACTTCCCTGTCCCTCATAATAAATAAGTATCTCCAATGTCGGACGGGCCCTGTCTGACACCGGACCGAGCTTCCAAAACATACCATCTTTTCCACTCTGTAATATATATCGGACGATTTCACCTTTTCCTTCATCGTAAAAGTGCACAAAAATCAATTTGATTTTTGTGCACTCTATCCATAAAGGCTCTCTTCAATATAAAATTCTTCCAGTGACAGATTATGCTCCTTCAAATAACGAGCCACATCAACTCCCACATAGCGGAAATGCCACGGTTCATATTCAATCCCTGTTATTTCTTCTTTTCCCTCATCATATCGCAGAGTAAACCCATAATCCTGTGCATGTTCCCGAAGCCATTTTCCTTCCGGAGTTTTCTCAAATGCCCGTTCCAACTGGTGATAGGACCGGGTATAGAAGTCAACTGCCAACCCGAGACAGTGTTCTCCAGATCCGGGTATTGACAGGGTCTGGCGTGCCAACGCATACGATTCTTCCTTCGAACGGCCCTTTTTCACATAAGCGGAAACTTTCCTGTTAAACAGCTTCTCCTGTTTATCCAGCGTCCGGTAACCAGAACATACCACGGGTGACAGGCCTTCTGCCTTCATGGCCTCTAACATATTTATCAGCGGTTCATAAATCCTTTCATCTACCTTCTGATCCGTTCCCGGCACATCTCTCAGTGTTACCGCATAATCCTCCGGAACCGGGTATTCAGCATTTGTCAGGATCAGACACCACATATCTTCCGGTTTAATTACCAATTCTTCCTGCTGTTCCATTTCATAATCTGCCGTTTTCTCAGATTCCTCTATCTCGTTAACTCTGGTACCATCTTCCCTGATATCATTTCTTACGGCATTATCTCCGGTAACAACCTCTTCAGGACGCGCCGCCAGCATTTTATCACCATTAACCACCGTTGCTTCAGCCACAATTTCTGTACTCTTTTTCGCCTCCGCTGCCTTCCGCTCCTGCAAAGTAAAATGAGCAGAAATATACAGAAGCATAAAAATCAGTAAAAATGTATATATCATAACCCGCCGGTTTCTAACCACCTTCCGGTCCTCCGGCTTCTTCTTTCCCATCTACTACGCTTCCTCCTGCCTGCCAGACTAACGCCCATTTATCATAGCCGCCACACCTTTTTAACAGGTCCGTAATCAGCCAGCCCTATCGTTCCCCGCACTGCGTCCTTTTTCTATCGAATCCGTCTCAGCTGATCACTCTGCCGTTTCAAAATATACCGGTAAAGCAAATCCTCCTGCTTCGTGGCCATCTCCATAAACTCACAGCCGTACCCAAATTCCCCATCCGGACGGTCCACGCTTCTGCGCACCTCGCAGGTAAAGAGCATAGAGTCACCCATGGCAGGTATCACAATATTAAAACGGTCATTCACCTTAAACGCCTCCCGGCTGCGGAACATGAGTCCGCCCAGGCTGATGTCTACCAGATGTACTTTTAAACCGTTATAGTCTGTGGATTCCTCTTCCAAATCGAGGATATCATCCCCTCGCATGCAGTTATAGATGACACCCGTGTCCCTGGTACTGATACGGAAATACTCCCGGCGCTCATCATTTGTCGCCTCGTTCAAATCGATCACACGGGCCAGCTTTGGAGATGATAAATAAACACGCCCAATCAGAACTTTAAAACCGATCTGTGTGTTATAAATCTCGATCTTGACCAGTAGATTATACGGTATGGAAGGAAGTTCATTTCTCGAACTGCCGATATCAATAAAATTCTTTCCAATCCGGTGCATGACCCCCATGGTGATTAAATCATTGTTTTTGGCCTTTATCACACAGGAAGATCCTACATATCCGTCTGACAAGTCAACCATGTCGCGTACCCCCGTTTTTCTGTCATTTCATTCTTATCGTTACCATTCTGTCTTACTATTGCACTATTTTGCGGGTTCCTCTTTTTTCTTTCCAGAGGCCAGATTTCTTCGGATCCTTCCGCCCGCTGCGTTCTCCTTGCCGCGAGCCGGCATAGCCGCCGCGGCTGCGGCCGCTTCCACACCCCGGATTGACGCCGAGGTTTCAATCAGCTTGCAGTAAATAGCCGCCACCACCTCGTACAGCTCCACCGGTATGTTGCTCCCAACCTCCAGCATGCAGAGAAGTGAAGCAGCGCTGTCGTCCTTAAATACCGGAATCCCCTTTTTCTCTGCAATATCTATGATATGCTCCGCCACGGTTCCATAGCCAGAGGCGATGACAACCGGGGAAGCGTCTTCTTCCGCGTTATATTTTAAGGCAACCGCCTTGTTTTTCTTATATTTTGACATCGACGCCTGTCCTCCTGTACGGAAGATTTTTAAATACATCCATCAGTGAACGCACATGGTCCAGTCCGCTGACTTCCACTTCCGCCGCATGGTATCCATACTCCTCCATAATCTTTCTGAAATCAGGCGTAAGCCGCCCAAACACAGCTGCGTATGATTCCGGACAGTACAGATAAAACTCCATTTCCCTGCCGGCCACCTGAAATTCCGCCTCCATCTGGCCGATTCCCGGAATATCGAAAGTAATCAGCACATGAACGTGGTCCTCTCCATCGCGTCCCTGCCCGCTGCCGCCTTCATCTTTTGGATCGATCCAAAGTTCTGAAAATGCCTTCATCCCCTGGTATTCCACTGGTATGACAAAATGAAGCAGCGGCGTATAGTTACATGGTGAAGACAGAAGGCTTGTGATAATTTTCTCGATCTTCTCACCGTTTAAGCTGTTCATGGGAGTCTCCCTGTCCTGCTTCCTGATGATCTCCGCCAACGTATCCATGATTCGGGAACGGTTCTCCCGGTATTCCGGACTGTCAAACTGGTTTACATAATCTTTCAGAAGGCTTTTCAGCTGGTCCTTGTCCTCCCGGCTGTTTACATGAATCAGGAGATTCAGTAACGCCTCCTGCAAATAGGACTCATTATCCTGATACCGTGACATATTATAGAGAAGATTCGGTATCATTCGTTCCGTCTGAGGGGAGAATAAAACGCTGTTCTCCAACTCCTTCAGTGCATCTAAAATATCCGCTTTGACTGCTTCCCATTCCGTCAGACTATTTTCTATCTCTGAACCACGTCCATACACGCCGCTGCTCTGCCACATTCCGCCGGCCGGCCGCGCCCCGGCCTCGCCAGTCTCACTGCCTTCCATATCCCGTTGTCCTCCGGCCCCCTCGATCATGGTGCGGACCCGGTCCGACAGCATTCCAAAAATTCCGGATAAATTCCGGCTTCCCGCCAGCTGACTGGATAAGTACTCCAAACTGTTGGCCACGGAATCGAGAACATCATTTCTCGACACACTTCCATTTACCGCCTTCAGGAAATCGGCCATCTCCAGCCGCAGTTCCGGCTTTTCATACAACAGGTTTCTCAGGAAATCGAACAGCGGTCCCTTAAACAGTGTGGACGCATATTCCTGATCCACCAGTTCTCCAACGATATCATCGGGGTTAATGAGCAGCGAATGAAACAGCTGCCTGATTTCCTGCGTCATAGTGTTGTTGTTCACTGGAAGGAGGCTGATAATCTCCTCCAGCATATAGATATTCTTTAAATAGTTGACAGTCACAGCCGGATCCTTCAAAAGGTTCATGAGCGTCGCCGCTCCAGCCTCCTTCTGGAACACGTTGTGCTGGCCCAGCAGTGCACTTCCCGACGGGTTCTTCGTGATATGCCGGATTTCCTGCATATCGAATGGCACGGATGGGTCTTTCTGCGCCCTGTCGGGCTGAATGATATTCTTGTTAATCACAGGGGACGTCACCCGTAAAATATCTGCCATTACCTGATTCCTTTCCTGATTTCTCCGTCAAGATAATAGAAGGAACAGCTCTCTTCCCGCTTTACAATGGTCATCTTACAGTCCCCGATATTGATCACGGTTCCCGGATGGACCTCGGCCGCTGTCAGCCGGCATTTGCCCACCTCACGGAGCTGGCGTGCCAGATCGGCAGCCTGCGTCTTTAAGCGTTTTTCCTTTAAATTATGGATCGGCGCCTCTAACTTGAGCTTTGCCAGGCGCTCCTTCTGTCTCGGTGTAATGCTGCCATCCTTCAGCTTTCCGTTCAGGTAGCTGATGTCCTTAGCCGTCTCCGCCTGTTTCCTGGAGACAGCCACCAGATCGACGCTGATCTTCTCCACTTCCTCCATCAGCTGCGGAGTTACGCCCAGCGTTACTATCGTGGATACATGGCTGGAAGCGCCCACAGTCTTCACATTCATGCAGTTATGAACCGCACAGCTTCCGGCTATAAATGCCCCCCGCTTTCCAATCAAAGTCAGATCATGGCCGCAGGATACTTCCGAGCTGATGATATACTCAGCCTGAATATTATGCTGCGCATAAATGGTACAATCCTCCAGGAACTTAGCAGTAATGTCCGCTCCGGCTTCCAGAACGCCGCTCTTCATTCCCCGCATCCCCTTATGGAGTAAGATACTTCCGCCCGCCTGCAGAACCGCGCCTTCCACGATTCCCATGACCGTGATGTCACCCTTAGCCTTAACGGTATATCCTTCAAAGACGTCACCGTGAATGGTGACACTCCCTGTAAAATCAATATTTCCTATGGAATTATCCACATTTCCCGACACAACGAAGACGTTTTCCACCTGAAACCTGCCGTTGCGAAAGGTTAAGTTGCCTTCACAGGCGGTCAGGAGCTTATCGCGCTCCGGGGAGTAGACAACATTTTTTCCCTGTGGAATCGGGGGCATGGTACCGTTCTTCCCCCTGACCGGCTGTCCGAAGACATCCATTCCATCCTGCGGCTCGGTGGGCATGGTCAGTTCGCAGACCAGTTCTCCCTTCTGCACATTATGGATCAGGTTCATGCTCTTAAAATCGATGCCGCCGTTTCCTTTTGAGGCATACTTTATTTTCGCTTCACGGGGAAAATAGTCTTTAATGCGGCCGTCATTTCCATCGATTGCCGGGGTTCCCCTGGCTATGAGAAACATCTGGCGGTACAATTTCTCCGCCGCTATGGTGTTTACCTTTTCTACGTCGATTCCATGTATGATTCGGTGTGCTTCCAGCTCCTGTTCGATCTGTTCCCGGGTAATATCGCTGCCGCCGCCTGAAGGTTCTATAAGCATCAGAGACACCGCCATACGGTCGTCTGACACCGTCAGCTCGACGCCGGCGTCGCGATATTCTTCCTCGCCGGAGGCTTTCCGGCTCTCAGCCGTACTCTCATTTTCCAGACTACTGCGGCTCATTCTGCTGCCCTGGCTGCCAGAGCTTCCATAGTCCGAACCGATGTAATCCGAACCGCCAGAATCCTTTACGCCCAAACCATCTGCTTCCGCCTCTGTGCCTGCCGTATACTCCGTCTCCTCAGAGCCGTTTTCGCCTGTCAGTTCTCTTTCCAGCCGTTCTCTGCGCGTTCGTTCGGCGTCATTCCAGTCTTCGACTGTCTCTATGCGCTGATCTCTGCCCTCCGTCATTTTACTGTCTTCGGTCTGGGGCCGGACTTCGCTCTCGTCCTGTTCATCTTCCCCTCCATTGTCGAGGAATTTCGAAAACATGCTAAAAATCAGGCTCTTATCGCTCATGGGATTCCCCCTTTTTATGTAGATACTTCAAGTTTCGATTAGCGAAGATTGTTGATCATTTCCTCCATCTGATCCGCCGCGCTGACAATCCGGCTGTTTAACTGGAATGCCCTCTGGGCCTGGAGCAGATTAATCATTTCCGTGGGGACATACGTACTAGAAAGCTCCAGTGTACCGCTTAACAGACGGCTTCCCGCCTCATTCTCGTCCATGTCATCTATCGGGACCCATTCTCCCGAAACGGCGCCTGTCCCGTATAAGTTCTTTCCCACTGGAATCAGTCCATCCGGATTCTCACACGTATATAAGCCGATCACCTCGCTGAGCCCGCTCAAATCCAGCTCATTGGTGGACTGCTTCTTTCCGTTGCTGCCCTCCACCGTCTTGTATTCCAGCTCGATACGGTCTCCATCACGGCTGAGCACGTAATGGCCGTCCCGTGTCGTGAGATAATTTCCTTCATCTGTGGCCGATATCTGAAACGACCCGTCTCTTGTATAATATGGCTCCTCCGCGTCTTCATCCTCGGATTCCACCGCGAAATACGCTTTTCCGAGAATGGCAAAATCCAGATCCCGCTCCGTTTTCTCGAAGATTCCCTGCTCAAACACGGTCTCCGCGCCGTTGGTTTTCACGCCGTGGCCCACCTTCTGGTCTGCGTTTCTCGTATCCATCTGCGTATAGAGCAGGTCGTCAAAGGAGCTTCGCAGCACCTTGTAGCCCGGGGTGCTGACATTTGCCATGTTATTGGCAGTCACATCAAGCTCCGACTGAAACGCGTTCATGGCCGAAATCGCTGTATAGTATGATATATTCATCCGTTATTTCCTCCTACAGCTTCCCGATCTCTGAAGCTGATTTCTGGTTCATCTGATCCACGATCGTCAGAGCCCTGCTGCACGACTGGAATGCACGCTGAACCTCCATGGCCCGCGTCATCTCGGAATTTAAATTCACGCCCGATTCTTCCAGCTTCCCCTGATAGACCTCCGGATACACCTGTGTCAGAACCACACCATTTTCGGCGCCGTACGTACCGTTGTCGTAAAATGCCAGGTTATCGTAATTATCCGGGACCATGATCTGGATCTGCTCCAGCTCACCGTCCTCGTTATCGTAGATGATTCCGTTTTCACCCACGCGGAAACCGCCCTCTTCCACCTGAATCGGACCGCCGTCTCCCATGACACGGCCGACTCCTTTTAGAACGAGATAACCGTCCTCATCCTGGGTAAAGTGGCCGTTGCGTGTCAGATACTGCCGGTCTTCGCCCTGAATAACGAAGAGACCGTCGCCGCTAATCGCCATGTCAAAGTTCTTACCTGTATCCACCAGCGCGCCCTGTCTGTGAGTCGTCATCTCGCGCTCCGCCACGGATATGGTGGAACCGCCGCCGATACCTGTGGTCTGTCCGTTCATCTGACGCACCAGCTGCTCGTCAAAGGTGGTCTTTACCAGACGTTTGCTCTGGTATCCGCTGGTCTTCACATTTGCAATATTGTTGGCCGAAATGTTAAGCGCCCTCTGGTTCATCAGCACGCCTGAGGCGGCTGTATAAAATCCTGAAAACATATGGTTTCCTATCCTCTCACATATTCTTCCAGACTGTTCTTTAGTTTTTTTATTGCCTTCGTGTGAATCTGGCACACCCGGGACTGGCCGATGCCCATGACCTCGGCAATCTCCGAATATTTCAGTTCCTCATAGTAGTACAGCGACACGACGAGCCGTTCCTTATCGCCCAGCGCCTCTACCGCCTCCGCCAGCGTTCTCTGAAGCTCTTTATAAAACAGGCTTTCCTCCGGCTTCGTATCGACGTCTGTCGCTTCCAGTTCCCCTTTTGCAATTACGCCTGTCATGTCCTGCAGCACCGCTTCAAAAGAAAGAATCGCTGCGTGGTTCATGTACTTTAAGTGGTTCTCCACCTTTTCCACCGGAATATCCAGAAAACCCGCGACTTCATCCGCGTCCGGTTCCCGCATCTTCTCATGGGACAGCATGGAATACGCCTCATCCACCTTTTTCTGGAAACTGCGGGCCCTGTGAGGCACCCAGTCCTGGCTCCTGATATAGTCGATCATGGCCCCCCGCACGCGGATAAATGCGTACGTTTCAAACTGGGCTCCTTTTGACGCATCATACCGGTCGAGACACTCCATCAGCGCCAGCACTCCCTGGTCAATCAAATCCTCTTCCTCCGTGGAACTGCCTGACATCCCGCGAAGCTGTGCCGCCGCGGAACGGACGATGGGGAGGAAGTGGACGATAAGCTTATTCCGCAGCTCCTGGCTTCCGTTCTTTAAGTATACCGAAAGCACCGCCTTCCCTTCTTCTCTGCTCATCTGTTCCATCTGCATAAACCGTTACCTCTGGCCCAGGGCGATATTCCCCAAAGCCTGTATCTGTATGTTATTATCAATCTCGCTGAACGACACCACCGTCACATTGGGATAAAACTGGTCGATCAGTTTCTTAAAATAAATCCGCACAACCGGAGACGTAAGCACGATCGGCACATTGACCAGATCCTTGATCTTATTGATCTCTCCGGTGGCCGACGCCACGATATTCTGAATAGCTGATGGCTCCAACGCCAGATAAGACCCCGTGTCCACCTTCTTTACGGATGACATGATCATGTTCTCGATCTTGTCGTCCAGGCTTAAGACCTTCATCTGCCCCGCTTCGGAGAAACGATGGGAAATGGTCCTCTTCAGAGCCTGACGCACATATTCCGTCAGCATATCCGTATCCTTTATCTGGGTTCCATAGTCTCCCAGCGTCTCCACGATCGTCTCCATGTCGCGGATCGGTATTCCTTCGCGCAGCAGATTGGAAAGCACCTTCTGAAGCTCTCCCACCGTAATCACAGCAGGAATCGTGTCCTCGATAATGCTGGCGTTTGTTTTTTTCAGTGTTTCCAGCAGATTGTTGACTTCCTGGCGGTTTAAAAGCTCATGTAAATGCTCCTTCACCACCTCGGATAAATGGGTGATAACCACCGAAGTGGGATCAATCAGCGTATAGCCCGCCAGTTCCGCCTGAATCTTCTTATCTTCGCTGATCCATTTGGCCGGAATGTGAAATGCGGGGTCAATAGTGTCGATGCCCGGAATGTCATCCGCATCCCCTCCCGGCGGCAGCGCCAGATAGTGATCCATCAGGATATCCCCTCTGGCCACCTCCTCGCCCTTCAGCAGGATGCTGTACTGGTTGGGATTGAGCTGCCCGCTGTCCTTAATCCGGACCGACGGGATTACGAAGCCCATATCCAGAGCCATCTGCTTACGGAACATGACGACACGGTCAATGAAGTTGCCGCCGTTGCTCTCATCCGCCAGCGGTATCAGGCTGTACCCGAATTCCATCTCAATCTGTTCCACGGTCAGAAGACCGTATACATTTTCAATATTCTTATAAAAAGAAGCTTCACTGGTAACTTCCGCTTCCACATATCCTTCCGCCGCTTCTGCCACGATGGTCTTCTGCCGTTTCAAAAGCACGTATCCGCCTCCGATCATCATTGCTGATATCATGAGAATCTGGGGCACCGGAAATCCCGGAATCAGACACAGGCAGGCTGCCGCGCCGCCGGCCGTCATAAGCACCTTGGGCTGTGCCAGAAACTGGCTCGTCAAGTCCTCGCTTAAGCTGTTCTCCGATGCGGATCGCGTCACCACCATACCGGTTGCCACAGAGATCAGAAGCGCCGGGATCTGGGATACCAGGCCGTCTCCGATTGTTGACGTGGTGTAGATCTGCATGATCTCGGAGATACTCCCCTGGCCGTTCATCATACCGACGACAATACCGCCCACGAAGTTGATCAGTGTGATGATGATGGATATGATCGCATCACCTTTTACGAATTTGGTAGCACCATCCATGGAACCGAAGAAATCGGCTTCCCTCTGGATTTTCGAGCGCCGCTCCCTGGCCTGCTGTTCATCAATCAGACCGCTGTTTAGATCGGCATCGATAGCCATCTGCTTGCCCGGCATGGCGTCCAGCGTGAATCTGGCCGCAACCTCGGCCACACGTTCCGAACCCTTGGTGATAACGATAAACTGTACCAGCACGATGATCAGGAATATGATAAAACCGATGACCGCATTCCCCCGGATTACGAACTGTCCGAAGGTTTTAACCACCTGTCCCGCATAGCCGTTATCAAACAGGATCTTTCTCGTCGAAGAGATGTTGAGCCCCAGCCGGAACAGCGTTGTGATCAGCAAAAGGGACGGGAACACAGAGAACTCCAGCGTTTCCCGGATATACATCGTCATAACAAGGATCAGCAGCGAAAACGTGATATTCAGTATAAATAAAAAATCCAGTATGGGCGTCGGCAGGGGGATCAGAATCAGAAAAATGATTCCGATGATTCCCGCTGTCACAAGGATATTAAACCGTTTCAAATTTATTCACCATTTCCAATAATACTTCTTGTATTTACGATTTCACTGATGCGGACCCCGAAATTATCGTCGATCACGACGACCTCCCCGCGGGCGATCAGCTGTCCATTTACGATGATATCCACCGGGGCATCCGCCTGCTTGTCAAGCTCCACCACCGTGCCGTTGTTAAAGTTCAGCACGTCCTTCAGTCTTCTTCTTGTCTTTCCGATCTCAACGGAGACGTTTAAGGGGACATCCATGATGAGGCCCAGATTACCGTTTATCGGCGGAGAAGCCTGGAAGACGGTCCGCCCGCCGTCCACCGCCGTAGAATTCACCTTGCGGCTCTCAGCCACGGATTGTAAGTGCTCTCTCCCGGCTGATGCTGGAACAGCGCCCGGCTGTACCGGCTTCACAAGAAGACTTTCCTCCATGGCTTTCGCCTCGGCCTCCGCCTTCTTATCCGCTTCCCTCCTGGCCTCTATCTCCTGATACATACAGTCTGCCGCCGTGGTGGATATGCATTCCATAAACTCAGATTCCACCATGTCCTTGATCTTCACACGGTAATGAATCACGATCGTCTTTGATTCGGGAGCTTCGCCGATGGCCGGGGACAGGTTCTGCCTGCCGTCCGATAAAATCAACTGGCAGTCCGATGACTCCATGGTATTGCCCAGGTATTCAGCCATGACCTCCACGGACGCGTGAACCATCTGGTTCATCAGCTCCGTGGCCGCGCTCATGGCGACCTCGTCGAACTCGAAATCCGGGTCGGGCAGATCATCGATTCCCATCAGCTCATTTAGGAACGCCTGCATATCCCGCTGGCGCAGGATAATGACCATATTGCCGGCAGCTCCGGAGGTCAGACAGCTCTTCACGAAAATGGCCGGTTCCAGAATCCCGTATTCCACTTCCTTCACCGTTATCTCCGTAATCTCCGGACCGCTGATCTCTATATCCGCCTTCAGAATCGATGACAGGGACTCCCCCGCCGCCTTCGCGTGCAGATTAATCAGTTCATCAAACACCTGCTGGTCCGTCATATTTATGATCCCCTGGTTTTCTACTTCCTTCGCCATCGCCATAAGCTCCTTTTATTCCTCATTCTTTCTGTTCTTCCGTCTGCTCTTTTTCTTCTGCTTTCCCTCTTCCTTCGCAGGATCCTTTTCCTCGTCCGTCTTCTTGCGGCTGGCCGGAAGCAGTTTATAAAGTTTTTCTTCTATGAATTTCGGATTTTCCCCTTCCTGGATTGCCAGAACGCCTTCCAGGACCAGTTGTTTACATAAAAACTCTTCATCATGTCTCGCCTTCAGCTTGCTCGCCACCGGCAGACACACAATATTGGCAAGAAGAGAGCCATAAAGGGTGGTGATCAGTGCAGTCGCCATGCCCTTTGCCAGGGCGTTGACGTCCTGCATGTTGCCCAGCATCAGGATTAAGCCGACCAGCGTACCGATCATACCGAACGCCGGCGCAAAGCTGGCCGCTTTCTCATAAAATCCCCGGTCCAGCGCATGGCGCTCATCTAACTGATCCAGCTCCGTCTCCATGACCTGGCGGACCTTTTCCGAATCCACGGAGTCCACCACCAGTAAGAGGCTGTTGTGCATAAATGGCTCGTCAATCTCATTTAATTTGTCCTCCAGGGAGAGGAGTCCCTTCATTCGGGCCTCTGTCGCCAGCTCCACGATCTGTTCAATGGACTGCTCCGGATCGAACTTATACGGTTTTATAATGATCTTTAAATGTTTCCCTATCTTTTTAAACGCCCCAGAGGGGAAGGACAGCATCATAACTCCGATGGTGCCTCCTAAGGTAATGGCCATACTTGGAATATCGATAAACGCCCTTAAATTGTGTAAGACCAGTTTCATGGCCTCCTGATCAAAGGTCATACCGAACAGTACCAGCACTACCGCCAAAATAAAACCCAGAATTGACATGATATCCATATCTGCTACATCCTTTTCTAAACTTTTCTTGTTGTATTTCCGCCGCGGCTATCCTTTTATCTGTTCAATCAGATCGCTGAACGTCTTTCTCCGGAATGCCGCTACCCGTTCGACTACCTCTTCCTTTGATTCCCGCACAATCAAGTGTTTGCCGTTAGTCAGAAGAATCGTGGTATCGGGGTTTTCCATAATCATCTCGATTAAATCACAGTTGAGGATGAACTCCTCTCCATTTAACTTACTTAAGGGAATCACCGATACCACCTCCTGTTATCGTTTCAGATTTACAAGTTCCTCCAGAATCGAGTCCGACACCGTAATGATACGCGAGTTGGCCTGGAAACCTCTCTGTGTTACGATCATATCGGAAAACTCTGTGGAGATGTCCACGTTGGACATCTCCAGTGAAGACGTCTTTAATGCTCCTGTTCCGTCCTCACCAGCCTGGCAGGCCTTGGCCTCGCCGGAGTTGGAGGTTGCCCGGAAATAAGAGTTGCCGTTCTCTTCCAGGCCGTACGGATTTTCAAAGGTAACGAGATCGATACGTCCGATCTGAATTTTTCCCTTGTCCGGATGGGTCGCTTCGATGATGCCGTTTCCAAGAATGGCGATCGATGCGCCGGAGAGGGAGATCGCGCCGCCTTCCGTACCGTTTTCCAGCGTAAAGGTACCGCTTCCGAGGCCTACATCGTTGGACTGTGTCGCCGCCGTGATGGTACCCGCATTGTCCTTGGGTATGAAAGAAGCGTATGTTTTATCCGCCTCATCCGCATTTAAAAATGCGGTATTAATGCCTGAATAGCCCTTGTGGTCGATTGTCAGGGTGGCGCCGCCCTCTTCCGTAAGCACCAGATCTCCGGCAGCGTCACCTTCGCTGATATCACCGGAGTACGTCTTGCCGCCGCTTACTGCGGTCACATGCCATTTTGCCTTGTTGCCTGCGCTGGCAGGAATCTTTACCGCGCTGTATTCGATGTTGTCGCCAGGGTTGATTCCCGAAGTACCATAGTCCTTGAGACTCATGCTCTTATTGAAGAATCCGGTTCCCGCTGCCGCAGGCATCGTCACATTGTGAAAGGACTGAGCCGTGTTTCCTGAACCGCCGTTAAAAGAAGATGTAATTGCGGTGTAACCCGGATGGCTCATCTCGATGTACTGTCCCGTACCGGATTCCTTCAGCCACATCTTGCCTGCGGTTGTGGTGTTCTCATTTATTTCGCCGACAAACTCCCGTCCGCCTACCGTCGCCGTCACTACCCAGGCCATCTTACCGCCGGTGCCCGGCTTCAATTCTGATTTAAAGTCCACCGGTCCCGCTGCGTCAAAGGCCGGGCTCGTGCTCATGCCGGAAAACTTCAGTCCGCCGAAGATACCATCCGCCGCATCCGTGGAGGTGGCAAATTCGAAGGTTCCTTCATTGATTCCAAAATGGTCGCCCAGCAGCTCCGCGCCGGTCAGCGGCTTCTGGAACACATTCTCCGCCGGTGTCGCGGTGATGGTAAAGTTTCCGCCCGGATGGGCCTTTCCGCCGCATCCACGGGTGATGGCGCTGTTCATCTTGCTGTTAAAGTCTGAAAGACTTGTAAATATGGCATTTTTATTCACATGCACGGTAATGCTGGAATCGTTGATATCGGAAGAATTTACGACGATATCGGAACCGGAAGGCAGATTATCCTCCGCCTTGAAGGTAATGGATACGTTAGCGTCCGTCGTCGCCTTCTCCGAAGTGATCGTAAACTGGGTTCCGTTGATATTCAGCGTCTTGGATGCCAGTCCGCTGGACTTGGTCGGAATGTTCAAATGGATCTTGTCGGAGGATGGCGCCTTTCCCAGCGGATCACCGGACACACCGAGAACCGTGTAACCGTTGGAGTCCACCAGGTTGCCGCTGTTGGAATCCAGCATTAAGTTTCCCGCTCTCGTGTAAAAGATATTTCCGTCCGCATCCATAACCTGGAAGAAGCCCTCGCCTGTGATCGCCACGTCCATAGGTCTGCCGGTGGACTGCAGCGCCGAACGGCTCATATCCAGATCGATGCCGCCTAACTGGGAACCGTAGCCAACCTGGCTGGCATTGGTTCCGCCTTTATTGTTGTCGCCGCCTGCGGCGCTCTGTAATGTCTGATAAAATACATCCTGGAAACGCGCACGGCTGGATTTAAATCCGTACGTGTTTACGTTGGCAATATTATTGCCGATAACATCCAGCTTCGTCTGGTGTGCTTTCATACCGGACACTGCGGAATATAATGATCTTAACATAGTTTATATCTCCTTTTCTAACCGCCTTACCCGTCCGTCAATCGGGGTAAGAATAGCCTCCAAAAGGACCGGCTATACCATAACGGTTCCGTCAATGTTTGTGAAGACAGTGCCTTTTAAGCTCTCCTCGTTCACAACTGTCACTACTCTGTTATTCTTTACATTTACAACAAATGCCGTGGAATCCATCAGGATTAACGGAGCCTTAAGCCCCTTTTCTCCGGCCAGTTTCACGCCCTCATTCAATCGTTCCAGCTTATCAGAAGACACATCCACGCTCCGCTCCATCACCCGCTCTACCGCGTGTCTGGAGAACGTCACCTGGCTTTCTTCCTTTAATTTCTGTTCCAGCAGTTCCTTGAATGCACTGCTTTCCTCCGTGCCCTCCGCCGGCCTGTTTCTCGCGGCTTCCCACGGTTTTCCTGTACATATGGGGGTATGAAGCATTTTGTTGTATATCATGGAATCCATTCTCTTACCTCCTTACTTCACAGTCTCTCATACCTTCGGATCCTTGTCTCCCGGATCGCTTCCGTCCTTGTCCCCGTCGCTGCCTGCATCCGGGTCCTTACCGTCATCCTTCTTTGCTTCCTCTGTCCTGATCTCCATAATCTCATCCATGCTGTAGGATTCTCCCTCCACATAGATCACGAATTTCCCGTCCAGAAGAGAAACCTTGTTTACGACGCCCTCCGTCTTCTTTAAGTCCCCGGCCACCGTGAATTTTGCAGCCGTAACCGTCTTGCCGACAAGCGAGGTCACATAGGTACTCTTGGCGTTATACGCCATCTCCTCCATCTGCTGCATGGTCGATATCTGGGCCAGCTGCGTTACATACTGGGTATCGTCCACCGGATTCATAAAATCCTGGTTTTTCAGCTGGGCTACCATCAGCGTCAGGAAATCGTCCATACTGACGGCCTTATCGGATGCGTCTCCAAACACTGCGTCTATGACATCATTGCTCCCAGAAGTACCATCGGTGCCTTCCGTGTCTTTATCGCTGTCATTCGATGCCTTTGCCGGTGTGTTGTCACCCAATGCTCCTGGTCCGCTGCTGCCGGAAGATGCAGTCCTTAAGTACGGATTCGTATAGTCTGGTATCTGTACTGACATGTCTCTCCTTTTCTTATCGTTCCTGTCCTTAGCATTTCTGCCCTTAGCATTTCTGTCCTTATCGTCCCTATCCTCATGGAGTATTTACACGTATGCATACAGTCTGCGTACCAGGCTTTCCGCCGCCATCCGCTCTGTCTCCTGTGCAAACACGCTGTCATCGGCCGTCAGTCCCCGATTCATACCGTGGTGGTAATGTCCCCGGGCCTGCTGCCCCTGATTCTGGTAAAGCTCCTGGCCAAATCCTGCAAAATCCATTCCGCCCTGGCTGTTGTGATATACCTCTTCCACCTCCGCGTGAAGCGGCTGCAGCATCTCTTTTAAGCTCATCATCTGGCTGTTCACCAGCTTCTCAGTCTCCGGGTTGGAGACTCCGATGCTGACTGACGTTCTGCCGTTTGCACTGGCCATATGTACGATGATCTCTCCCAACCCCTCGGGCTTCAGCTTGATGGTAAATTCCGACAGTTCCCGTTTCATGCCCTGCTCCACGCCTGCTTTCAGCTGTTCCGCCACAGGTGTGTGGATATCGGAAGCAGTATTGTCCACCGCCGGCACACCCCGGAATCCGCCCTGTCTCGGCGCGTTTATCTTATCCAGGTACGTCACGCCTTTTGCGTCTGAATTCTTCTTCAGCTCCTCCAGCATCTGGTTGTCCAGTGCCTCATCACCACCGGTCTCTTCTTCTGTCAGAACTCGTTTTCCAGCTCCCATGGTCTTCATCTGGTTCGACTGGTCCTTCAGCAGATCGGAAAATGTTCCCTCATCTCTGCCTGTGCCGTTCTTCTCCTGCACCGCCATATCATCGGCAGTAACCTGGGTTTCCGCTGCTGTGGGCTCCATAGCTTCTGTCTTTCGGCTGTTTCCTGTTTCTCCCGGTTTCTGGGCCGCTGTCCGGTAAATCGCCTGCTGATTCTTAAGCGCTTCCGATGTGTCCGCATTTACAGCTGCTGCCTGCTGAATCTCCGCATTTCCGGTGCGCTGTCCCGCTCCGGCCTCTGTTGTGGATGCTGTTTGATCCAGTATCCCTCCAGCCTCTGTTACCGCCAGCAGTCCGCCATCCTCTGCTTCCATGGCGTGCACCGTTGCCTCGGCCGGGTCTTCCGCCATAACTGCCGGCTGCTCTGCCATACCTTCCAGAACGGCTGCTGCTGCCGCGGCTTCAGCCTGCGCGGTTCTGTCATCGGCTTTTTCCGGCTCCTGCTTCTTTTCCGGCGTTTTCTTTACTGCCGTGTCATCCTGTCCGGAGTTTTCCGCCTTCACCGCATCATTTCCGGTGTCGGCCGCCTTCTGATCCGCCTGCGCATCTGTGATCTTCTGAGCGTCTGTGATCTTCTGCGCCTCCGCTGCCTTCTGCGTATTCTGTGTCTGTTTTCTGCTCTCTGACGCCTTTTTCCCCGCCTTTAACATCTCGGTGAAGGTATCGGCAAAATCGGCTTTCCCTGCATCTCTGCCTTTTCCATTGTCTGTAGTTCCAGACTGCTTCCAGCCAGTCCCCACAGCCTTCATGGCTGTTCCCATATTCATTCTCTTCTCACCGCCTTTCTCTCTGTGACATATTTATTGGGAAGCACCACGCCGCACGAAATTACCCGCAACATGTTCCGCTATGGTCTCCTGCTGCTCCTTCGCTTCGCCGCGGTGGTATTCCTCTAACTGTTTTTCCTTCAGCTTTTCCAGCTTCTTTACCTCTCTGGATGCCTCTGTCACGATCTGACGCTGCCGTTCCAGCCCTGCCTGTAAAAGCTTCAGTTCCTCCTCCATCTCCTCCAGTTGGTTCCTTGCACTTTCCAGTATAGAGAAACAGGCCTTCAGCATAAATATCGTCGTTCCCTCCGCCTCCCGCCTGGTTATATCCGCCTGCACGCCGGCGGCCTTATCGGCCATATCCCGTTTTTGGGCTTCCAGTGCATCCCGCTCTGCGGTCATCCTGCCTAAGATTCCCATCTCTTTTTCCAGATTCTGACTCTGGAAATTCAGCATACGCTCCAGTGAAAATGCAAACTTTTTCATAAGAACCTCACTATTCGGTCAGTTGGATCATACGGATGACGGCCTCATCAAGGGAGAAGCTCTCATCCGTCTTCTGCTGCAAAAACTCATATATTTTATCAATTCTCATAAGCGCGTCATCCAGTTCCTTATTGGTCCCCTTCTTATACGCTCCGATGGAAACGAGATCGATGTTGCTTTCATAGACCGAGAGAAGCTTTCGGATCTTTCCGGCCGCCGCTTTGTGCTCCGGCATCACAATGTCGCTCATCAGACGGCTGACGCTGGATAAGATGTCAATGGCCGGATACCGGTTCTGCGTCGCCACCTTTCTCGACAGCATGATATGGCCGTCGATAATGCCACGCACTGTATCGGACACCGGTTCATTGGCGTCGTCGCCTTCCACCAGAACCGTATAGATTCCAGTAATGGAGCCTGTCTCAAAATTACCTGAGCGCTCCAGCAGCTTCGGAAGCTCCGAGTAAATGGAAGGCGTGTAGCCCCTCGCTACCGGCGGTTCTCCGATACTTAGTCCTACTTCCCGCTGCGCCATGGCGAATCGGGTGAGGGAATCCATCATCAGAAGCACATCCATGCCCTGATCCTTGAAATACTCCGCGATTGTAGTAGCTGTCATGGTACATTTGGAACGCATCATCGCGGACTGGTTGGAGGTGGCCACTACCAGAACCGAGCGCTTTAAGCCTTCTTCTCCCAGATCCCGGTTGATGAATTCCACAACCTCGCGGCTTCTCTCACCAACCAGCGCGATGACATTGACATCCGCCTTCACATTCTTGGCGATCATGCCCATCAATGTACTCTTTCCCACGCCGCTTCCGGCGAAGATTCCCATTCTCTGCCCCTTGCCGATGGTTAAGAGGCCGTCGATGGCCTTGACTCCCATCTGGATCACGGTGTCGATTCTGGGCCGCTCCATGGGGTTGGAACGTTTTCCCGTTATGGGATAATAAGCGACTTCTCTCAAAGGCCCCTGCCCGTCGATGGGTATTCCCATGGCATCCACGGTACGGCCGATCAGCTCATTGGAGACCGGTATGAGAAGACGCTCCCCCGTATTGCGGACCGCGCTTCCGTATCCAATGCCTTCTGTCTCCTCGTAGGGCATCAGGAGTACCCTGTTTTCACGAAATCCCACGACCTCCGCCTTCACCGGAGGATTGTCTCCCGGGACATCGATGGTACAGACATCCCCGATCTTACAGGCAGGCCCCATGGCTTCCACCGTGGTTCCTACGATCTTGTCTATTTTCCCCAGATATGTATACAAATTGGCGTTCTGAACCGCCTGTCTCACATTCTCTATCATCTTATGCGCCGCCTGTCACACTATTTCAACAATTCCGCCAGCTGCCGCTTTAAATTCTCCAATTGCACAAACACGGAGGCGTCCACGATTCCTTCCTCCGTCTCAATCTGCACATAGCCAGGCTGCTGCTGCTCCGGTCTGATGCGGACGTATCCGCCGTTTCTGTCTCTTAATGGTTCCAGACGTCTCTCCAGTTCCTCCACCAGAGCGATGGAGTCGTCCGATAAATGCACGGTGATCTCATTCTTATCCCGCTCCGACATCACGGCCTGCTCCACTAAATCTGCCAGTCCCTCTGCACCGGCACCTACTTCTCTCTGCAGAATTTTTTCCGCGATTATAAGGGCCATCTCTGTAATTCTGGCTTTTATCTCCTCCGAGTACTCTTCCAGCTGGCGTCCCGCCTGTTCCACGGACCGTCCAATCTTTTTTAGCCCATCGGATATGTCCGCTTCGGCCCGGTTTATTCCGTCTTCATAGCCGTGTTCCTCTGCCTGCTGCTTCAGCCGCTCCGCTTCCGTCAGGGCCGTATTCACAATCTTATCCCGCTGGGCGTAAGCGTCCTCTAAAATCCGGGCGGCAGACTGTTCTGCCTGGTTTCTGGCATGTTCCAGAATCTTTCTCTTTTCTTCGGATATCAGTGCATAACGGGGCACCGCTCCATCCGCAGCTTCTCTGGCCGCGTTCCCCGGTTCCCCGCTTATCTCCTCCGCCTGGGCGGTCTCGGGGCCGGTCATCTGATAGGCCGGAACTCTTCCTTCCCCCAGCACCGTCTGTCCGGACTTGATTACCCTATACAATGATCTCATCCTTTCCATCCTTGGAGATTACGATCTCGCCCTCTTCCTCCAGACGGCGGATCACAGCCACGATTCTCTGCTGCGCCTCTTCCACGTCGCTCATACGAATATTATGCAGGTACTCCATATCGCTCTGTATGGATTCTCTCATACGGTTGGACATATTGGCAAAAATTGCACTCATTACATCCTTGTTGGACACCTTTAACGCAACCGCCAGATCCTTGGAATCTGTCTCTCTTAAGAAGCGCTGGATAGACAGCGGATCCAGGTATGCAATATCTTCAAATACAAACATCAGCTTGCGCACATCCTCGGCAAGCTGGGGATTCTTTAAGTTCAGTTCGTCAAAAATATCTCTCTCCGTGCTGCGGTCCACATGGTTCATAATGTCGGCGATGTAGTTGAGTCCGCCCACCTCCATGGTCTCCTCCGAAGATGAGGAGCCGATCTTCTTCTCCAGCACCTCTTCCGCGATCTTGATTGCCATCGGCAGAGCCCGGTCCATAGCTGCGATGCGCTCCACCACATCCACCCGTGTCTCCTGGGGCAGATTGGCGATAATCTTGGACGCCTGCTCCGGCGTGGCGTATGAAAGTATAAGCGCCAGCGTCTGCGGATGCTCGTTCTGTATAGCAGTCATCAGAGTCTTATAATCCACTTTTCTGATAAAACTGAATGCCTTGGTCTTAAGCGCCTTGCTGACCCGGTCCATCAAATTTCTGGCCTGCTGTTGGCCAAATGCCTTTTCCAGCACTTCCTTGGCGTAATCTTTTCCGCCCTCGGTAATCACCTTTTCCGTCACACAGCAATTATAAAAGTCCTTGGCTATGTCCTCCATCTCATCCGCTGCAAGGTGAGGGAGTCTCGTAATCTCCATGGACAGCTGCTCCACTTCATTCTCTGTCAGATACCGGAACACCTCGGAGGCCCGTTCCGTACCGAGCATGGATATGACGGCCGCAGCTTTTTCTGCTGGTCTTCTTTCTTCTGCCGGCATATTACTTCTTCTCCTCCTTCAGCCAGGTACTTATCATGGATGCGATAATCTCGGGATTGTCCTCTGCGAAGGAACGAACCTGATTCACCGGATCCTGGGGTTTTACCGGAACGTCGGCAATCTGATTCTCCACTGCGCGCTCTTCGGCACGTTCTGCAATGTCGCTGTCCAGATCAAAGGCATCTCCCTCAAACGGTCCGAAAAGCTCCTGGTCTTCTTTTCTCTGTTTCTTTCTTCTGTGGCGTAAAATGAGGAACAGAAGCACGAGGAATAAGAAAACACCGGCCGCGGCTCCCGCCACCAGCACGCGCGGATCGATTCCCCCGACGCCCGGAGCCGTCACCGGGATCACCGGCTTTTCCGGTTCCGAAGTTTTCTCCGACGCAATCTGCTGGAAGCTGGATACCACAATGTCTTCCTGTGCGATATTGGCAGCCTTCGACGCCGCGTCGATCAGCTGCTGCTTCTTCGACTCCGTCAGGTTATTGTCATTCACTGCGATGGCCACAGTGGCCTTCTGCAGCTTCACATTGTCTTTCTCGATCTGTTTCTTAATATAGCCAACCAGATAATCTACATCGCGGTAGTAATCGCCGTTAGCCCCATTGGCTCCGCCGGTTCCTGCCGCACCATACGTCGGAATATCTGTGTTATTCTCTTCCCCGGCCACACCGCCGGCGCCTCCGCCCTGGCCATTTACCGACTGGCCGGACTTATAGTGATCCACCACGCCCTGACCGTTGTCCTGTGGCTCATACTGCAGATCCTCGGTGATCATCTTATCGTAATCGATGACTACGGTAGCAGATACGCGGATCTGTCCCGGAGGATACGCCAGAGTCAGAACGTTCATAATCTTATCCTGAAGCCGCTTCTCCACCTTTGCCTCAAAATCCAGACGGCCCAGACCGTAGCTGGTCAGACCTCCCACATCGTCGGATACCATCTCCTGCATGGTCTCGGCGTTGACTACAGTCACGTTCTCCGGCAGAAGCCTGGGAACACTGTTGGCAATCAGGTTCTTGATCGCGCCCACCTTCTCCGGTGACAGCTCACAGGAGGGCATCAGCGTCAGGGAAACGGCGCCTGTACTGTCAGCCCCCTGATCGTCCCACACGTAGTTGCTGTCGTCGGATACATTTAATGTCACTATGGCGTTCTTAATGCCGTTCATGTCCTTCAGTGTCCGCTCAATTCTGTCCTGAAGGCTTAACAGAAGGTACTGGCGCTTTTCAAACTCTGTCGTTGTAAAGCCCATATTATCCGAAAAAATGTCAAAAGGAAGTGCCGTTTTCGGATATCCCAGTTCTGACATATCAAGCATAATGTCACCGACCTGGTTCTCCGGAACCGTCACTTCTCCTTCTGCATTTCTCTTCGCGCCGACTCCACGACCGTTCAGCACTGCGAGTATCTCGTTATTCTCTTCTCTTGAAATACCGGGGAAGAGCACCACGTATTCCCCATCTTTATTCGTATTTAACAGGATTGCCGCTGCCAGTGCGATAACAACCGCTGCCAGTATCCCAGCTGCCGCAGCTTTCTTTTTTTTGCTACCCAAAAGACGGCCGACCGTACCATTGCCGTCGACTGCCGTTTTTACTTTTTCTTTCATACCCATAGTTCCACCACTGCTATCTTTCTGTTATTTTAGATCTGCATTCCCATAATCTGAGTGTACGCACTGACTGCCTTACTGGTCAGCTGGGTCGTAAACTCAATTGCAGCAGCGAATTGTTCTGCCTGAATCAGGGCTGTATGTAAATTATCGATCTGTCCGGCAGCAAGCTTCACGTCCATTTCTCTGGTGTCTTTTACTGCCTGATCCGCTTCCTTTACCGCGTCCGTCAATATATTCTGAAAACTTTTATTCACCTGTTTCTGCGGGGTCTTGTCAAGTTTTTTCATCTCCTCCAAAGATGAAACTCCTTCCAGCCTCGTAATTGGTACTATAAACATATTTCCCCTCCAAGCCCCCCTCTTATTTTGCTTTTGGTTACAAAATTTGGTTATTTTTAGTATAACTTTTTAAAATCGTTACGTCAACTTAAAACTTAAGAAATTAGTCGGTTTTTGTAATAATTCTTACGTTTTTCCATAACTTTCCACCTGCTGACAAATTGAAAATGCAAATTTTTACCCCAAAAAAATATTGTCAGGCATCTATTGCAGCCATATAAACAAACAAAAATACCACCATATTTTATGGCTGTTTCCTGTTTCAGCCATAAAATACAGTGGTTTGTAATCATTTCTTAATGAACCCAGACTCCGTCAGAGTTCAGATAGTAGCCGCCGACGCTCGTCCCGCGCACCATCATTCCGGTATCCGGTGCAAAGTAATACCATTTTCCGTTATCCAGAAGCCACCCGGTGTGCATACTTCCGTCGCTGTCGAAGTAGTAAGTATTGCCGCCCAGCGTCATCCAGCCGGTCTGCATGCTTCCGTCCGCCGCCAGGTAATACCACTTCCGGTTATCCTGAAACCATCCGGTCTGCATCGCCCCGTTGCTGTCCAGGTAATAATATTTGCCGTTTTTCATCTGCCATCCGGTTAAAATGTAACCATCGTAATCAAACAGATACCATAAGCCGCCGATGTTCTGCCACGTATTAGCAGGATAGCTTCCGTCCGCGTTGCGGTACCACCAGCCATCGGAATTCTTCACCCATCCGATGTTAGCCGGTGTCAGATTTGCATTCTGCCTGCCCGCTCCCAGGCTGTATGTCTGGTCGTCATCGATATCCTGTTCATCAGAATATACCCAGTCACCGCTGGTTATGTACCCCTGTTCCTCCGTATCCTTCGGGATTGCACGGACACGGAACTGGTAGCGGCCCGCCTGGGTCATAAAGGGATAAAAATCATAGGTAGTGGCGTTAACCTTTGCCACGCCCTGAATCATCTGGCCATCGCGGTACAGCTTCAGTTCATACGCTCCTGCGTAGGGAACCTCTTCCCATGTGCCTTTTCCCAGCGGATAGCCTACCCACTCCGCGGAATTCGTAATATCCAGCGTGCCGGAGGCCGGTGTCAGTTTTACGGTCAGAAGGAGTGTCTCATTATTATTCTGGCGTTTTACCGAGCCATAGGTCGCTCCCGATATCTGGAACTTCCCCGCTCCTGTGGTCTTCTCGAAATAACAGCCGCTTCTGGCATGGATCTCGATCTGTACCTTTGGCACGTCGCCCGGTTCCCAGTATTCCTTATTGCCGCTGACCCACGTGTAAGCTCCGATGGTATAGAGATTGCTGTCAGTCGTCACATAGACCGTAGCCGCATCCAGATCGTAGTCGGCCTTCACATCGGAACGCACCTTGATCGACACGGAAGTGATCGGTGTTCTCGTCTCATTTTTCACCGCTGCCAGAGCTGTGCCTGAAGCGCCCGGCATCACTGCCGTCAGCAAGCCACACGCCAGAACAGCTGCGGCAGCCCGTCTTAACCTGCGTAACATATCTTGTCCTCCTGTCTGCTACGGTATCCAGATACCATCCGGATTAATGTAATACTTTTCAACGACTCTGTCCTTCACCATCCGTCCGCTGTCCGGATCCAGATAGTACCAGTTGTCCTTATAGCGGATCCAGCCAACTGCCATGCTGCCGTCCGGATTCATGTAATACCAGTCGTCGCCCTGCTGAAGCCATCCGCCGGACACTTTCCCCACCTGCGGGTCCAGATAATACCATACCCGGTTGTACTGGAACCATCCGGTCACCATGTCGCCGTTGGTCGTCAGGTAATATTCCCGGCCGTTCTTCGTCTGCCATCCGGTCAGCATGTAGCCGCCCATGTCAAATAAATACCATTTATCATTGATTAACTGCCAGCTGTTTACCGGGTACGTTCCGTCCGCATTCCGGTACCACCAGCCATTCCTGTCCTGTTCCCATCCGGGATTCTGTGAACCGGGACCGTCTCCCTGCCCGGGCCCCTGGCTGCCGCTGCCCGAGCTGCCGCCGGAACTGCCGTTTCCTGAGGACTTCCGTGTCTCCGCCGCCTCGGCATCCCGTTTTGTAATCTCCTGATTATCGGATTCTGTCCACTCTCCGGCTTTTAAATAATCCGCTTCCGACTCCGTCTTCGCCACGGCTCTCACTTTGAAATAGTAATCGCCACGCGTCGTCATATGAGAGAAGAAATCATAATTGGTGGAGGACGTCTTTTCCACCCGGTACACCATGCGGTCTCCGCAGTAAAGCTTTACTTCATAGGCCGGGGCGTTTTCCACCTTACTCCATCTCGCCTTACCCAGTGGTGTCGACTCCCAGTAAGCGCTCTCCACGGTTCCCAGCGTCCCTTTCACGCCCTTCAGTTTTACGGACAGTATCAGGGAATGGTTGTCCGTCCCCTTCTTTGCTGAAGAATAGACAGCCCCCTTTACGGTGGCCTTTCCGGCGTTAATGGAGTTGAAATAGTATCCTTCCTCTGCCTCCAGCATGATGTTTACCTTCGGAGTCTCCCCTGCCTTCCAACTTCCCCTGGAATTTGCGAAATCACACGATACCACCCGGTATTTTGAGCTGTTTGATGTGGCCGAGACTGTTCCCTCATCGGCTTCCGCTTCCACCGAAGAAGTGACTGTGACCGACACGGTCCTGATTGCCTCTTCTGCGTATGTAACCATGGAAAAACCGGCTGCCATGATTGTTATAGCGGCAAGAAGCAGCCACAGTCTGCCGGATTTGTTCTTGTATCTCATCTTGTCTTCCCCCTGCTCATTTCATTTGTTTAAATCTTCTCTTTTTTATGCTCTCCGTTAATCCGCTCTCCGCGGGCCGCCTACCATGGCCTCCGTATCGACACGATCGTGCGGTACGCCGGATTGTCATCCACCCGGATTCCCGCTTTTGCCGAGCGCGCGTGGACAATTCTGCCGCCTCCGATATACATGGCTACATGGCCCGGATAACAGACCAGATCTCCCGGTTCCATCTCTTCATATGCAATTTCCCTGCCAAAACTGGCCTGCTCGGCGGACGTTCTCGGAATCGATACACCGAAGTGGCGGTAGACCGACTGAACGAACCCGGAGCAGTCCGCTCCTGAGGTCAGGCTGGTGCCGCCCCACACATAGGGGTTCCCGATAAACTGCAGTGCGTAGTCCGCGACATTCCGTCCGAATTCCGAACCACCCGTGCTCTTGATCCTTCCAGGGCCGCTGTTCTGCTCTTTTGCCCCGCGTTCCTCTTCCGCCCTGCGTTTCTCTTCCGCCCTGCGTTCCTCTTCCCGCTTTCTTTCCTCTTCCTTCTGAAGAAGCCGGATCTCCTCCGTCCTCTTCCTTATAATCTCGGCCTGGCTGCCGGCTTCCGCCTTTGCCGCCCTGAGTCTGCGGTCGAAATCAGACTCTTCCGCCCTTTTTTTCGTAATCATGTTCCGAAGCGTCTTTTCCCGGACTCCATATTCCTGTTTTAAGCTCTGAAGCTCCGACTGCCGCTCCTCCAGAACTTCCTTCCGGCCCAGCGCATCGTCCTTCGTCTTCTCATACTCTGAAATCAGCTTCCTGTCATACTCATAGAGCTGCTGAAAATACTCATTCCCATTGATTACATCGCCGATAGTTTTCGCCTTCAGAAGGATGTCCAGATAGGTGACATCGCCTTCTTCATAAATATACTGGATCCGCTTCTTCAGTATCTCGTACTGACGCTTCCGCTTTTCCTCCGCCTTCTGGTATTCCTCTTCCTCTTTCTCAATCTGCCGCGTCATATCGGACATATCTGTCTCCAGCAGGTCCATATCAGTCAGCAAATCTGTCAGTTCCTGATCCAGCTGGCCCGCCTGCACCGCGGCTTCCCCTTTTTTCTTCTCCAGTTCCTCCGCTTCCCCGTTTACCGCCTCGTACCTCTCCTCCGCTTCCTTTTTCTGACGCTCCGCTTCGGATATGGGAGAGGCCGCCGAAGCAAACGAAAGCATCTGCCCCAGGCAGACCACTGCGGCTGCATAAAAAAGAAAACGGCAGTACTGAACCGGTTTCTGATACCCCATCATTTGTAATCCCCTGACTCATATCATAATTATAAACGGTGTAACCGTTTGCTGATATCAGTGTACCATAGCTGGGGAATAATTTCAAATTAAGAATAAATTACTAAAATATTCCAAATTCTGTAACCTGCAGCAGTAAAATAAAAAGACCGGCATCCGACACATCACGTATCGGACACCAGTCCATTCGCATCAATCCTATTTTCTGAGCGAAAGCCTTACAAGCGCTCTTCTCAGCGCCAGTTCCGCCCTCATGGTATCAATTTCGCCGCTCTCTTCTTTCAGGCGGCGCTCCGCACGGATTCTCGCTTCCTCCGCACGGTTACCATCGATCTCGTCCGGCCACTCGGCCACTTCGGCCATAATGGTGATTCTCTCCGGGAGAATCTCAATAAATCCGGACATCAGAGCCGCCTCCTTAACCTCGCCCTCCTCATGAATCTTTAAGACTCCGGGAGCCACGATAGCTGTCAGCGGGATATGATTTCTGTATACACCGATGTCCCCCTCCGTTGTCGTAAGTTCCACCATGGAAGCTTCTCCATCGTAAAATCTCCGCTCGGGAGTAATCACATGCAGTTTGAATAAATCAGCCATATTCCCACCCCCTATTTCACACGGGCAAGAACATCATCCATACTACCTGCATTTAAGAAATAGCTTTCAGGAATATCGTCATGTTTGCCTTCCAGAATCTCCTTGAAGCCCTGAATCGTATCAGCAAGCGGAACGTAACGGCCTTCCAGACCGGTAAACTGTCCTGCCACGAAGAACGGCTGGGATAAGAATCTCTGAATCTTTCTCGCACGGGAAACGGTAAGCTTATCCTCTTCTGAAAGCTCATCCATACCCAGCATGGCGATGATATCCTGTAACTCTTTATACTTCTGAAGTACTTCCTGCACGCCGCGGGCTACCTTGTAGTGTTCTTCACCCACGATACGCGGGTCTAAGATACGGGAGGTGGACTCCAGCGGATCTACAGCCGGATAGATACCAAGCTCTACGATCGCACGGCTTAAAACGGTGGTCGCATCCAGATGGGCAAATGTGTTTGCCGGAGCCGGGTCAGTCAAGTCATCGGCCGGCACGTAAACAGCCTGTACGGATGTGATGGAACCGTTCTTTGTCGATGTAATACGCTCCTGGAGAGCGCCCATCTCCGTCTGCAGGGTCGGCTGGTATCCAACCGCGGATGGCATACGGCCAAGCAGAGCGGAAACCTCGGAACCTGCCTGTGTGAAACGGAAGATGTTGTCGATGAACAGAAGGACGTCCTTTCCTGCCTGGTCACGGAAATACTCTGCCATGGTCAGTCCGGTCAGTCCGACTCTCATTCGGGCTCCCGGCGGCTCGTTCATCTGTCCGAACACCATGGTCGTCTTATTGATAACGCCTGATTCCTGCATCTCATAGTATAAGTCGTTGCCCTCACGGGTACGCTCACCAACGCCGGTGAATACGGAATATCCGCCGTGCTCTGTAGCGATGTTACGAATCAGCTCCTGAATTAATACGGTTTTACCTACACCGGCGCCGCCGAACAGACCGATCTTACCGCCCTTCTGATAGGGGCAGAGAAGGTCGACTACCTTGATACCTGTCTCCAGGATCTCGGTCTCTGTGGACTGCTCTTCAAATGTAGGAGCCGGTCTGTGGATCGGTAAGTACTCTTTCACTACCGGCTTTGGTTTATTATCGATGGGATCACCCAGTACGTTAAAGATACGTCCCAGGGTCTCTTCACCGACCGGTATCGTGATCGGCGCACCCGTTGCGACGGCTTCCATACCACGCACCAGTCCATCGGTCGAACCCATGGCGATACATCTTACGGTATCATCGCCAAGGTGCTGGGATACTTCCACAACCAGGCGGTTTCCGTTTTTCATCGTGATGTCGATCGCATCATTGATGCTCGGAAGCCTGCCCTGGCTGAACTTGATATCCAGTACGGCACCGATGATCTGGGTGATCTTACCAATATTTTGTTCTGCCATCTTGTTTCTCCTTTATTTTATAATGAAATTCGATTCAGCTGCATGCCTATGATATCGCATTGGCACCTGCAATGATCTCGGTAAGCTCCTGAGTAATGGAGCCCTGTCTTGCACGGTTGTACGCCAAACCAAGTTCTTCAATCATCTCTTCCGCGTTATTCGTCGCAGAATCCATGGCTGTCATTCGAGCGCCGTTCTCACTTGCCACAGCCTCTAAAAGCGCGCCATAAATCAAGCTGCTCATATATTTCGGAATGATGGAATCCAGCACCTGATCTTCATTCGGTTCGTAGTTCATGAGCACCAGGTCCGTCTTTTCGCTGTCTTTGCCGGCTTCCACGGGAAGCAGCTTTTTCAGCGTCGGAATATGGGTCACCGTATTTTTGAATGAAGTGTAAGCCAGATAGATTTCACCGATCTGGTTCTGACCAAACGAATCCAGAAGTTCCGCAGTCACATCCGCCGCGTCGCGGTAGATCGGCTCATTGATAACCTCGGAATAGTCCTCGGCGATCGCATAGCCTTTTCTCACAAAGGAATCCTTTCCCTTACGGCCGATTGCATAGATGACGGTGTTCTCCGGAGTAAGTCCCTCCGTGCCCGTTACCAGCTTGACGATGTTGTTGTTATAACCGCCCGCCAGTCCACGGTTGGAAGTGATGGCGATTACCGCCTTCTTCTTCGAGTCTCCCGCCTTTAAATACTTGTGCTCAATACTGCCGGATTTGCGCAGCATGGAACAGATGGTATCGTACATCAGGTCGTAATACGGTTTTGATTCTTCCGCCTTCGCTCTGGACTTCTGCAGCTTCACGGTGGATACAAGCTTCATGGCTTTCGTAATCTGCTCGGTGCTTTGAATACTTTCTTTTCTATGTTTGATATCCCTCATGGATGCCATGATTCTTCACCTGCCTTTAATAAGCCTCCGCTTTACACTCGTTAATCGCCTTCGTCAGCAGTGCATCCGTCTCCTCGGTAATCTGCTTCGTCTCACGGATGGATGCCGGAATCTGCGGATATTTGCTGTCGATAAAGCTGAATAATGCCCTTTCAAAATCAAGAATGCGGTGAGTTGGAATGTCAAGCAGCAGTTTTCTGGTTGCCGCGAAAATAATCATGACCTGATATTCTACCGGCATCGGCTGATACTGGCCCTGCTTTAACACTTCCTTGATTCTCTCGCCCTGTGCCAGCTGTTCCGTGGTCTCCTTGTCAAGCTCTGAGCCGAACTGGGCAAAGCTTGCAAGCTCGCGGTACTGAGCCAGCTCCACACGGATGGGAGCGGCAATCTTCTTCATCGCCTTGATCTGAGCCGCACCGCCTACACGGGATACGGACAGACCTGCGTTGATAGCCGGACGGAAGCCGGAGTTGAACATCTCTGTCTCCAGATAAATCTGGCCGTCAGTAATAGAGATAACGTTTGTCGGAATATAGGCCGAAACGTCACCTGCCTGAGTCTCAATAATCGGAAGAGCCGTTAAGGAGCCGCCGCCTAAAGCGTCGGATAACTTACTTGCTCTCTCTAAAAGTCTTGAATGGAGATAGAATACATCGCCCGGATATGCCTCACGTCCCGGTGGTCTCTTGAGCAGTAAGGACAGGGTACGGTAAGCCGCGGCATGTTTACTTAAGTCATCGTAAACAACCAGCACGTCCTCGCCGTTCTCCATCCACTCCTCGCCGATGGCGCATCCGGAGTATGGAGCAATATACTGAAGAGGAGCCAGGTCGGAAGCCGTGGATACCACGATGGTGGTGTAATCCATAGCGCCGTACTCCTCAAGAGTCTTAACAATGGTAGCAACCGTAGAAGCCTTCTGGCCGATGGCCACATAGATACAGTGAACGCCCTGGCCCCTCTGGTTGATGATGGTATCGATGGCAATCGCCGTCTTACCTGTCTGACGGTCGCCGATAATTAATTCACGCTGTCCTCTTCCGATGGGGATCATGGCGTCGATCGCCTTGATACCGGTCTGAAGCGGCGTGTCCACTGATTTTCTGTCAATTACGCCGTGAGCAACTCGCTCGATCTGACGGAATTTATCTGTCTGGACCGGTCCCTTGCCATCTACCGGCTGTCCCAGCGCGTTCACCACGCGGCCGGTCATCGCATCGCCGACAGGAACTTCCACCACGCGGCCGGTCGTCTTAACGGTATCGCCCTCGCTGATGTCTCCGGCACCGAGTAAAACGGCGCCCACGTTATCCTCTTCCAGGTTGAGTACCATGCCGTAGATCTCTCCCGGGAACTCTAAAAGTTCACCCTGCATGGCGTTCTCAAGACCGTGGATACGTGCAATTCCGTCCGCTACCTGAATGACTGTACCAACATCAGAGACTTCCAGCTTTGTAGAATATCTTTCAATCTGTTCCTTGATGACAGAACTGATCTCTTCTGGTCTTAAATTCATTAAGGTTTGCACCTTCCTTCTATCTTTCTATTTGTTACGATAACTGCAGTTTTGACAAGCTGCGGTGCAGCTCGTTAATCTGCGTTTTAATGCTGGAGTCCACGACGCGGTCTCCAATCCGGATAACCAGACCGCCGATTAAGGACGGGTCCACCGAATACTCCATCTCAAACTCCACGTACTCCGTGGTTTCTAAAAGCCTCTGTTCGATCATGGCTTTCTGTTCACTCTTTAATTCCACGGCGCTTGCCACATGGGCCACGCCGATTTTCTTATATTCTTTGACCGTATCGATAAAATACGTGCAGATTGCAGGAATGTCCTTCTGTCTGCCCTTGTCGACAATGACTGCCAGAAAACCCATCAGATCGTCTGACACCCGGCCGGCGAAGATATTCGTTATGATACCGATCTTCTCTTCCTTCACAATCTTTGGATTATCCAGAAGTTCCGCCAGTTCCCGGTTCTCCCGCCAAATGGCAAGCAGCGCCTTCACCTCATGAAACAGGGTGTCGACACTCTGCTTTTCGATGGACTCTTCAAACAATGCATCGCCGTATACTTTTGATACTAGCTTTGCCATGTGCTCTCACCCATCTCTTTCAAAGTTTCCTCAATCAGGGCATCCGATACCGTTGTATCAATGGACGCAGCCACAACCTTGCCGGCCATGACAGAAGCGATGGATATGATCTGTTCCTTCATATCGTCAAGCGCTTTCTTTCTCTCCAGCTCTACTTCGCGGTTACCCCTCTCAATAATGCGGTTCGCTTCTTCCCTGGCTTCTGTAAGTATTTCTGCTTCGCGCTGTTTTGCTCTCTTTCTCGCATCCTCTAATATCTGTTCCGCCTCTTTATTGACGCTGGTAAGCCGTGTCTGGTACTCTTCCTTCATGGCTCTTGCAGCTTCTTTGTCATCAGCAGCGGACTTCAGTTCTCCGGCGATCTTCTGTCTTCTTCTCTCCAGGACGTCACGCACGGTGTTGAACAGCAGATAGGATAACGCGAAAAACAGGATAAAGACGTTAATGCCCGTCACAAACGCATCGAAAAGCAGCTGTGGGTCAAATCCCAATAATCGTTCCAAGGTTTCGCCTCCTCTCGCTCTCTATTCTTATCCGTTCTTCTCTTTAGCTGAATGGCTTTAAGAACATAAGGATAGCAGCGACAGCGAAACCGTAAAGACCTGTTGTCTCGGCAACGGCCTGGCCTAAAAGCATGGTAGATGTGATATCAGACTTCGCGCCCGGATTGCGGCCTACTGCTGCTGCTGCGTGTCCTGCTGCGATACCCTGTCCAATACCAGGTCCGATACCTGCGATCATCGCAAGGCCCGCACCGATTGCTGAACAACCTAAGATAAAATCCTGTCCTGAAATTCCGTTCATAGATAACTTCCTCCTGAAATCAATTTTGTATTACGCGCTCCTGCGCTTTTTGATTGTGAAAACAATCCTTGTTAATCCATCTTATCATTGACATATACCATGGTCAGCATACAGAATACATATGTCTGTATACATCCCGAGAACAGGTCACAATATACATGTAAAAATGACGGGATACCAATTTTTACAAAGATTGGCATCATGCCGTACCACAATCCCATGATTACAACGCCTGACATCATATTACCGAACAGACGAAGCGCCTGAGACAGTGGATTTGTAATCTCTCCGATCAAGTTAATCGGGAATAGGATCGGAAACGGTTTGAACATGCTCGTCAAATGACCGATTCCGTGGTTTTTAATACCCTGATACTGTGTAATGCAGAATGTGAAGATACCCAGCATAAACGTTACACCAAAGTCTCCTGTTGGTGTTCTGAGTCCAAATAAGCCGCCAATATTGCAGAACAATATGAAAATAAATATAGTTCCGATATAGTTAACGAACTTTTTCGCATTATGACCCATTGTGCCGTTTACCATGTTATCAAGCGTCTCTACTGCGAATTCCATGATATTCTGGAATGTGCCCGGTACTTCCGTCGCTTTTTTCATCTTAACATTGGTTACAATTGCGATCAGCAATATGACAATGGTCACGATACTTAAACCGATCTCAGTCGTTGTTACCCAGAGTTCCTGGCCGAATGCCTGAAACTTGAAAACGCCCTTGATCATAAAGTCCACATTATTGGCACTAGCTATGCCCATACGCTTAAGCCTCCTTTCTTACTTGATCACACCGGCTCCTGTCCACGAAAATTACTCCTCTTTTTTCCCACGTGACACGATCCTGTGTATAACCGGCTGCAGATATGCACCAGCCTTGAGTCCAAGGACTCCGATTACTAGGGCAACCGCATTGACCTGATCCGGAAACCAGACCACGACGATAACCAGAACAGCAAAAAGCACGACATAGCGGATGACCGAACTGATCACCGTCCTTTTCTGGACAGTCTTCGAATCTTCCGTCTTCATGGAGCGGTCCAGCACCTCCGCCATGGAAAAAAACATGGCAAGAGCCAGGACCATCCCCAGCAGGAGCCCGGCAAAAACCGACGGCTTCGGATACACAATAAGCGCAACCAGCATGGCTGCCACGGTAAAAATCACGATTCCGGATGAAACCTCAAGCACCAGATTCTTTGTTTCCTTCCCCAATTCACAAATCCTCCTGTTTTCTAAAGCTTTTCATCATCCTCATGTCTCCTTACGCGGCTCTTCTGCTTCGGCTTATGCACCGGCGGACGCGGCTCTCCCATTTGCTCCCGACGTGCCTCCTGATCCTCTTTTTTCTCTTCCTGTTCATTCATCCGAAGCGTTGTCATGGCTACCTTGTAGCCGTTCCATCCGCCTGCCAGAAATCCCAGAAACATCAGAAAAATCGTCAGGTTCGTCCCGGCATGCCGGTCAATCCAGCTGCCGGCAAGAATACAGACAAACACAGGCACCATGACGCTGAGACCCAGTTGGGTAACCATCATCATATTCCTCATTACGCTCTTTTTATGGCGCATGAATCCACCTGCTTTCTGCATTTTGCACATATACATGGTATTATACCTAAAAATTTTGATTTTGTCTATTATGTACGTAAATTTTACTGGATAATATTGGATGGTATACAAATTGCGGGGTTTTGTACATTTTTTAGTACAAAAAAAGGGGAGCCGGTTTGCTATATCTTACCCCGATTCCCACTTTTTTATTCAAATTCTAAAAAATTTTTAGGCTTTTTCCGCTATTTCTCTTCTTTTTTATCTGCCGTATGATAGAAATCCTTCTTACTGCATCCGGCTCTTCCGCCTCCCGCGCAGGCGCAGGCACACGCGCAGCCCGCACAGGCACAGGCGCACGCACAGCCGCCTCCGCTTCGTGGCCCGTGATAGCCGTGATAGCCGCGGCCTCCGTTGTAATGGCTCTGGTCGGAATCCCCCAGGAAGCCGAATACAGCGCACAACACACCGAAAACCAGGACGATGGTAATGGCTCCGACGATGGGGCTGTCCCCCTCCACGCCATTGCGGTACTCCCTCCAGACAACCAGCTCCGGCCGCCGGAAGCCCTCCAGGGCGCAGGTCAGCTTCATCTGTCTGCTCTCCCCTTTTTTCAGGGCCCCCTCCCACACCAGATCTCCGTCTTCCGTCCGGTCTGCGTTATGAGTCAGGATATTCCGCCTCTGCTCCCAGGTAAACTCGTAATGCTTTACACGCATTTCATCAAACCAGCCCGGTGTGAAATCGTAAAATGGCTCTTCCGGGTCGGCGCTGTTCTCACACAGCATGTTTCTCTGATGTACCGTAAACCAGAAGCGGGCCGTCTCCCCCTTGTAATAGGACCGGTCCAGATTCAGCTCCAGCATGGGATTCTCAGAAGATTCTGACGGCTGGTAACGGATTCCACCGGCCGCTCCGCCAAACTCCTTTACCACATAGTTGGGATTCGCCATGCCCAGCTTCACCCAGCTGAGAGGTCCCTCCCTTGAATCATTTAAGACCTTCCACTCATAGCTGTATGTAATCTCCAGGCTTCCATCGTCCTGGGGCGTCACGTGAACGCGGTAGTCCGTCATCTCATCTAACGGCATACAGGCGATAATCAGATACACGATCAGTACGGCCAGACCGATGGCCGCCAGAATCAGGGCCTTCCGGATTCTCTCTTTTTTCAGTTTTTTCTTTTCCTCTTCCTTGGCTTTTGCCCTGGATTTGCCCATTACGTATCACCACCCTTTTCGGATTTCCCGGTTCTGAGCGGGCAGAACAGGCTTTCCTCTTCTCCCATGGCCCGGATTTTCTTGCACATCGCATGGTTCCAGATGCTTTTCCAGGAATCCTTTTTCATATCCCCCAGAACCACACCGCCCAGCCAGCTCTGACACGGAACCGCCAGCCCGTCGGGCGTCACGGCCATGTTGGACAGACAGGCGCCGCACATGGGCACCGGTATTCCCAGCCGCTTTAAGAGCTTCACCTCCGCCCGGCCGGGTGACGTAAAACCGATCTCCATCCCCGTTTCCCGGCAGATGTCCGCCGCCGCTGTCAGGATTTCTCCCATCTCCCTGACGGACAGCTGGCTGGAGACTGAGCCGCCGGAGGAGGCGTTGCCCGTCTCGATCAGTCCGGAGCAGGTGACATACCGGACCCCCAGTCCGTTTAAAAATGCCAGAGTCTTCCCATAATCCTGGTTGTCCCTGCACAGCGGCGTATTCACGCTGACATTAAGCCCTGCGTTTAATGCGTTCCGGATGCCTTCTGTGGTTCCGTGAAAGCCGCCTTTCCGGCCGACAAGGGAATCGTGAATCCCGCTGTCCCAGGAATAAAGCGTGATCTGTACGCTGTCCAGGCTGGCCTCGTAAAGCTCCCGGCATAAATCCGGCGTAAGCAGGATTCCATTGGTATTGAGGCGCGTCACAAACCACCGGGAGTACTCCACCAGCTCCACTAAGTCCCTGCGCAGCGTCGGTTCCCCACCCGTAAAGGTAACCTGCGGCACACCGGCACTTTTCAGCCTGTCGATAATTTTCTTCCATTGCTCCGTATTAAGCTCTTTTCCCTCTGCCTCCGGCTGTCCGGCGGCGTAACAGTGGCGGCACTGCAAATTACAGTTCCAGCCTCCGTCCGCCTTCGTCATGGCGCTCACCATCAGATCCATCCGGTGGGGCGCCGTCATATGGGGCGCATACTCCCGCAGGGACAGCGGTTCGATCTCCCCGGAGGGTTCCTCTCCGCAGGCGACGCCGTAGAGCATGACCAGCATTTCCTCCAGATCGCCGCGCAGCTGTTCCTCAGGCACCCGGTACGACTTACCCGTCCTATCCACGGCCGCCGTCACGACCTTTTCCATATCTTTTTCGTCCATGGGACGGCCGTCAAACCGGTTCACCTCACGGATAAAATTCCCCAGGAGAACCGCCCAGGAGTATCCCAGAGGAAGAATGTAATATCCATTTAGAATCATCGCATAAGGATTTTTTCCAAAGGGGCGATATTTCGGGGGAATCAGATGAATCCGCACCGCGCCCGGCCCTTTCGGGTTCAGAGTCGTGTGTACCACGCCCTCCTTCCAGGCCCTGTATGCTGCCGCCTCCCGTTTTAACACCATGACGCCTCCTCCTTTCCTGCAGCTGCCTCACTTCGGCTTTCTGTATGTATACTGAAAATTTTACCACAGTGTCTGCCGGAAATCCATATGTTTAAAAGTACAAAAAACCGCCGGATAAGCGCCCGGCCCGGAATCTCTTCCGAACCGGACACTCAACCGGCGGTCCATAATCCATATTCTTAACGCAGTCCATTTTCGGCTATCTGGCCTTTTCCACCATATCCAGAACGGCCTTCTTGCTCTGCACGCCAACGCTGGTCGCTACAACCTTGCCGCCCTTGAATACAAGCAGGGTCGGGATACTCATAACGCGGTACTGTCCGGCTAAATCCGGCTGCTCATCGACATTTACCTTGCCAACCTTCAGTCCCGGATGATTCTCCTCCGCGATCTCATCAATAATCGGTGAAAACATCTTGCACGGTCCGCACCAGGTCGCCCAGAAATCGACGATCGCGATGTCACTGCTCTTTAATACTTCCTGATCAAAATTTTCCTGTGTAAATGTTACTACTGCCATAATATGGTTCCTCCTTATTCTGCGCTTTCTGAAAGCGCCTGTGTAATTATATTTTTCATAATGTCTTTTGTCAGCGCGCCGCTTGCATAGCCGATGACGCGTCCTTCACGGTCAATCATGAACGTGGTTGGAAATGCTGTTATATAGTATTGTAACAGAACATCACCCGTTGTGTCCATAAGTGCAGGATAAGAATATCCGTTATCCTCCATAAACTTTGTCACTTCTTCTATAGTTTTGTCATTATTGTTCGGATTATCCTTCGTTTTTGGATTTGCCACGCTTAAAATGACAAGATCCTCTGAATTCTCTCCGTATTCCTTATAAAGAGCCTCGATATCAGGCATCTCCTCGCGGCATGGCGGACACCAGGTCGCCCAGAAATTTAAAAATACGACTTTTCCCTTATAATCCGAGAGCTTATGTTCTTCTCCGTACTGATCCACCAGAGTGAAATCAGGCGCTTCCACACGGTCCGATGTATCCGGAAGACTGCTCTCTGTCTCGCCGGCAGCCGCGCTTTCAGTATTCTGTCCGTTATCCCCGCTCTGTCCCGCGCTCTGATCCGGATTCTGTCCGTTATCAGCCGGATTCTGCGTCTCGGTCTGCGGCGCCGTCTCTCTGCTATCAGGAGTACCGTCTCCGCTGCCGGAAGGCGCCTGGGACTCGGTCACGGTCTGGCCGCCCACGCCAAAGCTTGATAAGTATCCGGTAATTCCGTTCATCCAGCCGGTAAACATCATAACGCCCATGGCGATCATCAGCACGCCGCCGGCCTTTGTCGTGTACTTCACCACATTCTGATGCTTCTTAAAGAAATCGAGCACCGATCCGGTAAACAGTCCCACGGCCAGAAACGGAATGACGAAGCCCAACGTATAGACGCCGATCAGCAAAAATCCGGTCCCCTGGGAGGTTGCCGAGGAAGCCATCAAAAGAACGCTTGCAAGCGCAGGTCCCACACAGGGAGTCCATGCGAAGCTGAAGGTAAAGCCGAGCACTAATGCCAGGAGCGGGTTCATCGCCAGCTGATTCAGCCGGAAAGGAAGCCGGTGTTCCTGCCCCAGCACGGAGCTTCCGAACACACCCAGCTGGAATAATCCGAACAGGACGACGATAATGCCGCCGATCCGTGCGAACAGGGTTCTGTTGCTGCCAAAGAACCGGCCCGCTGCCGTAAATCCAAAGCCCAGCAGGAAAAATGCAAAGCTGACGCCGATTACGAAAAACAGCGTATTGATCATAACTTTTTTTCTCGAATACCGGACGCGTCCCTCTTCATCGACGGTCCTCGTTCCTCCTGCCAGATATCCGATGTAAAGCGGTACAAGTGGCAGCACGCAGGGTGAGAAAAAGCTTAAAAGTCCCTGAATAAATACTGTAATTGCCGGTATTCCGACTTCAACTGAAAATCCCATATCGCCTCCTGAAAGTGTTATTAACTGTAATTTTATTTGTTTCAGTTTGTACTGTTATTATAAAAGTTACAGTTAATATTGTCAAGTACTTTCGGAAACTTTTTTAATTATTTTTATATTTTTACAACGGCTCCCTAAGTCATGAGCGGCAGTGATTTACTCGGCCGGATCATCCGGAACGTATTCCAGAATGTCTCCCGGCTGGCAGTCCAGCGCCCTGCAGATCGCCTCCAGCGTGGTAAAACGGACGGCTTTCGCCTTATTATTCTTCAGAATGGATAAGTTGGCCATGGTGATATCCACTTCGCCCGCAAGCTCCGTCAATCCCTTTTTCCTCTTTGCCATCATGACATCAAGATTTACTACAATCGCCATTCTATCCCTCCTATATTGTCAAGTCGTTTTCCAGCTTGTACTGCACCGCCTTCTCAAACACCTGGCAGAGCACGATGGAAAAGAGTCCGGCAATGGCAAACACGATAATGATGACAGCCGTCGCCGGAGTGAGCGATACCGGCAGGCGGATGATGGAGAGAAGCGCAATCATGAAACTGCATTTGCCCATCTTTTTAAGCGAACCGGCATTTTCCATGACAAACGGATTATCCGTCAGGACAGTGAGAAACATCCTCCGCAGCTCCTTTATGATGAACAACGCCATCACGCCGGAAGCCATATAGATCACGCATTGAAACACATAGTATTTCCGGAAGCTCTCGATGTAATTCCCGAAAAAATAAAACAGCACCGGGATGGCCGCAGTCAGCACAATCCCGATATAAAACATGGCATCCAGCATATATTTTGTAAAACGAACCAGTTTCGTATTCATAACAGGCACTCCTTCTTTCCGTTTCCGCTGCCGCTTTGGCGACGGCTGTTTATGAGGAAAGTTTATCACAGGGCAGAGGGGAATTGCAACAGGAAATGCGGCAGGGAGTGTTTCATAGGACAAGCTTTCTTCGTAGAAATCAGAAATCAAAAAAATCAGGAAGAAATCCGTCAAACAAGATTTCTTCCTGATTCTCATCACTGTCCGTCAGCCGGGCAGAGATAAAATCCCATCCCTTCCCTGATATACGGTAGGTATTTTCTGTCCTTTACGGCCACCTGTCCGATCACATTCACGCGCGGATCGGAAGGCATGTCAACCCTGCAAATTTCAAGCTCTCCCATGTACCGCAAATACGCTTCATTGGCAATACATATCTTTCCCGCCAGCCTCTGGCCGGAAGGCTCTCCCGCTGTGTCTCCCGCAATGACCCGGTCCCTGCAGTTAAAACGGGATTCCTGGGATCGGATCACATATTCGCTGGAATCCGGCCGGTCATGATGGATTACCGCTCTCTCGAATTCATAACCAGGCAGTATATCCGCATGCAGGGCCACGTATCCTTTGCTCAGCGCAGCCAGCTGCGTCCATACCTCCTCCGTCACATCGTTGTCGCCCACCAGAACAATATCGGAATCCGCCTGGTACAGCTCCAGCATATGGAGAAGCACCTCATCCCTGGAAAACCGGTGTTCCTCCACCGTGGGAAGCCCTTCACAGAGAGGGCCGCGCAGCTCGGAATTCCCCGGAACAAATGCCATCGTGGTAAAGCCAAGGATTTTGAGCCTTTGATTCATCTCCTTTACACGGTCAAGTGACAAACCGGTATATGGTTTCGGGTAGTAATTGTGGCAGGCGGCAAAGCGGGTAAAATCTGCCCCTGCCGCCGCCCAGTTCTGAATATCTTCCTGTGAAATCGTAGAGGCGTTGAAAACGATATGAAATTTTTCCGAAAGCGCAACCGTTTCCTCTGCTGTAAATCCGAAGTCGAGACGGATATAGGTAATCCCCAGTGACAGCAGTTCATCGAAGGAGGCGCAGCCCAGCTTTTCTAAAGTAACCGGGCTGACATCGACAATCAGATTGATGCCTGCATCTCTGCACTGCTCCAAAAGCTTTCTGGCATCTCCTCTATAATCGATGCCCGTCTCCTCCGGGATGTGCATGGAGGTAAACGCGTATCTGATGCCGGCTTTCCGGGCTTTCCTGATTATCGCCTCGTTCTTTTCCACGCCATTGCTGAAATAGAGCGATATTCCTGTTTTCATAAATTTATTCCCCATAGACTTCGTTGATCCGCTTCTCATCCACACCAAAGAACCAGGTCAAAATGAAACCGCCGGCGTAAGCCGCAGCCATAGCGATAATATATGGAATCTGCTGTCCCGGCTTTACGATCAGCAGGCCGAACAGCCCCGATACCCCCTGGGATACGGTTCCCAAATGAAACAGCGCAGAGAGAACACCGCCGACACCGGCGCCTAAACAGGCGGTAATAAAGGACTTACCAAGCGGAAGCGTTACTGCATACATGAGCGGCTCGCCCACGCCCAGAATACCTACCGGGATCGAATCGCGGATATAGCCTTTCAGCTTTTTGTTCTTTGTCTTAAAGTAGAGAGCCAGACCTGCGCCTACCTGTCCGCCGCCCGCCATCATCAGGATAGGAAGAAGATAGTTGATGCCCTGCGTTGCGCCGGCCGGGTCATTTAACATGGCATGGATGGGCGTCAGCGCCTGATGAAGCCCGACTGCAACCAGCGGAAGGAAGCCTGCCGAAAGGATATATCCGCCCACAACACCGAGTTTTTCATATACAAATGTCAGCACAGTATAAATACCAGATGTCAGAGCCGCGCCGACCGGCTGTATGATCAGAAGGATCACAAGGCCGCCGATAATTAATACGAGCAGAGGACTGATAAACGTATCGATCAGATCAGGCATAATCTTACGGATGTGCTTCTCTAAGAATGCGAAAAATACGCCTGCGATCAGAGCGGCCAGCATACCGCCTGCTGCCGGGTTGAACACATTACCGGTGATCGGCAGAAGAATCTGCGCGTCGTTATATTTGGCTAAAAGCGGCATCGCAGTATTGGCGATACACATAGCGCCCGCAATTCCTCCCAGAGATGCGGAACCGCCGAATTCTCTTGCGGCGTTGTAGCCGACCAGGATTGGCAAATAGGCAAACAGAGCCCATCCCATGGTGCGGATGCATTCGTACCACCAAATTCCGCTGAGCGCGCCGCCTGTGGAAACATTAACAACATTGCTGATTCCGTTAATTAAACCTGCTGCGATGATGCCCGGAAGAAGCGCTACGAAAATATTGGCAATCTTCTTCAAAAAATTCTGGAGCGGTTTATCGTATTTGGCCTTCTGCGCGGCTTTATTTTCCTTAGCCAGATCCTCCACATTTCCGCCGGCGGAAGCCGGGGCGTCTGAGACTGCACCCTTGGGCAGCCCTGTCAGCTTGGAGAACTCCTCCAGCGCCTTATTAACCTTTCCCGGCCCCAGGATAATCTGAAGCGTTTCCGATTCCACGACGCCGAGCACGCCTTCCACTTTTTTAATTGCTTCGATATCTACAATGCTTAAATCTCTCACGCTGATGCGCAGACGGGTCATGCACGCGGCATTGCCCAGAATATTGTCTTTTCCGCCAAGCAGCGAGAGGAGCTTTTCACTCAATTCCCTGTAGTTCATATGGTCCCTCCTGTTTTAAAGATCAGACGTTCTGTCCGATCGTCAATTATGTGTTATAAAGCATTCCTTACATGACCGCCGGCCGCCTCCAGATGCGTCTTCGCTTCCTTTGCACCGCAGCCCAGCAGGATCATGACTATGGCCGTTTTAACATGACCGTCAGCCTCTGAAAGAGCGGCTTTCGCCTCTTCTCTCGTACAACCGGTGGCAGTCATGGTGATATTTTGAGCCCTTACAACCAGCTTCTCGTTAGTCTGCTGAACGTCCACCATGAGATTCTGATATACCTTTCCGAATCCCACCATACTGCCGGTTGATATCATATTCAGAATCATTTTCTGGGCGGTACCGGCCTTCAGTCTTGTAGAACCGGTCAGGACTTCCGGGCCTGTTACCGGCTCGATAGCAAGCTTCGCGGCCTTTCCTACTTCTGACTGCCGGTTGCATGCGATTGCGACCGTTTTGCATCCAACGGAATCAGCGTATGCGAGACCATGGATCACATAGGGGGTCCTTCCGCTTGCGGCGAGACCGATCACGATGTCATTTTTGTTGAGAGCCAAATCCCTTAACTCCTGTACACCCAGGGTCTCACTGTCCTCCGCGCCTTCCACCGCCTTTACGAACGCCCCTTCACCGCCGGCAATCAGACCAACTACCAGATCGGGAGACACTCCAAAGGTGGGCGGGCACTCAACGGCATCCAGAACTCCCAGCCTGCCGCTGGTTCCTGCTCCCATGTAAATGATTCTTCCGCCGCGATTTAAGCTTTCGGTCGCCCATTCGATCGCTGTGGCAATCTCCGGGATAACCTCTTTTACAGCTTTGACGACATTGCCGTCTTCCTCATTCATCACGGCCGCCAGTTCAGCAGGAGTCATCTGATCTAAATTCATGGTTCTATCATTTCTTGTCTCTGTTGTCAGCTTTGTCAAATCAAGCATTCTAATATTCCTCCAATGGTTTTTGAATGTGTGTTTTCGGAAAACTCCTCATGCAGCTCTCATAATGTTTATTTACATAGGCAACATAGAGGATATCTACCATGTTTAATTGTGAAATTCTGGACGACATGGCTCCGCTGCGCAGAATCAGTTCCGTAGCGGCCACGGCCAGCACGCAGTCCGCCTCGGCTGCCAGCTTGGAATCAGCGGCCCTCGTGAGCACGATAACTCTGGCGCCATTGGCTTTTGCAGCCTTGGCACAGGTGATCATCTCCTCCGTCAGTCCGGAATAGCTGATCACGATACCGAGATCGCCCCTTTTCATGGTTCTTGCGGCCAGCAGCTGAGCGTGCCAGTCGTCGCAGATATTACACAGTTTCTCCACACGTATCAATTTTAAATACAGGTCTCGTGCAACAAGTAAGGAGGAACCGAGTCCAAACAGCTGGATAATCCTGCTCTCTTCGATCATTTTGACGCAGGTGTCAATAATCTCCGGTTCTACCAGCTTTCTTGACGTCTCAAGAGACTCGATGTTTTTTCGTGTAACCTTTTGAATAATGTCCTCTGTCGACGGCGTGGGGATGATCTCCTGAACAGATATCTCCCTGCTGTCCTTAAACAGAGCATTTTCGTATACAAGCGCATGCTGGAAATCGCGGTATCCCGCGCAGCCCAGCTTTCTGCAGAGTCTGATAATGGTCGCCGGCGACGCATAGGCCAAATCTGCAAACTCGTGTATACTCTTTCCAATCACCATATCCGGATGATTTAAGATGATTGTTACTGCATTCTTTTCCGCTGCGCTTGCCTTGACCTGATAGTCTTTCAGACGCAGCAGCAATCCTTTTGCTGCCATATTTCCTACCTCTCCTTCATCATAGCATATGAAATAATTGTGTCAATTATACGGGGTTGTTATGAAATTTTATTGCATATTATGATTGGTTTTATGTGAGATTTCAATGGAAAGTTTCGGATTTTTAAGAAATGTAAAAGAGAATCCTGCTGGCAGACCACGCCTGCCGGGAGGACTTTTCGATATCACAGGAGGACTTTTTGATATCACAGACGACTTACTTATAAAACAAAAAGACCGGACTCCTGCAAAACTGCAGGCCTCCGGCCACCAAATAAAAAGAGCGCGAGACGGGGATCGAACCCGCGACCCCAACCTTGGCAAGGTTGTACTCCACCACTGAGCCACTCGCGCATAAACAATGAAACAAAGTATGAACTTTTTCGTAAAAGCATTATAACATACATCTCATGAAAATGCAACAGAAATTTTCTAAAGCGGGTGATGGGAATCGAACCCACGTATCTAGCTTGGAAGGCTAGTGTTCTACCATTGAACTACACCCGCAAAGGAAATTCCAAAAGCATTTCAAATGTACTCTCGCGAGCACAATGCCCAAAGTCGGAATCGAACCAACGACACGAGGATTTTCAGTCCTCTGCTCTACCAACTGAGCTATCTGGGCAGACATGCGATGTCCTGTGCGTAATCGGAATCAGTTTGAAGCAGCTGCTCCTCTCACTCACAACACGAATAAGTTTACAAGATTTCCCTGCATTTGTCAATATAAATTTCATTTATTTTCTCGAAATCATTTTCACGAAACCGCATATCACTGTTCTCCGTCGAGCACCTTTTCAAACTGATCCATCGGCATCGGCCTATAGAATGCGAAGCCCTGAATCAGATCACAGCCTACGGATTTTAAGAATTCGATCTGCTCCTGACGCTCCACGCCCTCGGCTACGGTGCTGATATTCAGCTCTTTCACCATGTCGATAATATATTTCAGGATCGTATGTTCCCGGTTCACATCCACGCTTACACGGAAAAATACTCCATCCAGCTTCAGCACATCGATAGGAAGATCTTTTAGAAGCCCCAGAGACGAGTAGCCGGTGCCAAAATCGTCGAGGGAGCACAGAAATCCGTAGTCGTGCAGCTCTCTCACCACCTGCAGCAGATACTCCTCGTGCTCAAAAGCGGCCGACTCCGTCAGTTCAATCTCCAGCAGCCCGTCAGGAATCCCGTACTGCTTCTTGATGCTGGCGTAGACCGGGATGAAATCCGGGTTATAAAACTGTATTTTAGACACATTGACGGAGACCGGCACCACAGCCAGCCCTTTCTCCATGCGTTCATGCAGCCATATACACACCTTTTCGAAGACGAAACGGTCCACTTTTCCAATAAAATGATTCTTTTCGAGCACCGGAATAAAGAGCCCAGGGGAGAGCAGGCCATTGCCCGGAACCGCCCATCTCACCAGCGCCTCCGCGCCTCTCACGGCACCATCCTCCACGCCCACCTTGGGCTGCATATAGACGACGAACTCCTCATTATCCAGACCTTCCTGCATGCGGTCCTTCACCTTCATCTCCGCGATCAGCTTCTGCCGGATCTCATCGCCGTAGAACGCATAGTGCTTTCCCGGTTTGTTCTTGACTTCCTTCTGGGCGAAATTGGCCCGGTTGACCATCATCACCGCCTCCGGCTCCTCAACCAGATCCTCCACGCAGCAGATTCCGCATGCAATGGTCATCATGTGGCGGTTCGACATGACAAGGGCAGAATTTAAGAACTCTTCATCCACCTGTTTCTGTGTCTCGAGCAGCTCCTCCCGGCTCTCATAGCGGCGCAGGAGTACAAACCGGTCCGCCACGTCGCGGCCCAGCAGTTCCTCTTCCTTCAGACGGCTCATGATGAGCCGCGCGTAGTCTTTCAGCAGCTCGTCCCCGTACGAGTAGCCGAATACGTCGTTTACATACTTGAAATTTTCGAAATCAATATAGAGAACCGCGAATCTGGCATCGGTTTTCCGTTCCAGTATACGGTTTACCTCGGAGTAAAACTTCTCCGTATGGTACGCCCCGGTCAGCTCATCTCTGGACGCCAAATCCTCCAGCTTTTCGTTTGTATCCTTTAATTGAAAGAATTTTCTTATGTAAAAATACATGGCAAAAGCAAAAGCGATGGCGCTGACCAGCGCAGTTGCCGAAATCATGCGCACTGTCCTTCCCGCCATATCGCTGGAATACTGCTCTATGGCAAAAACCGTGTTGTTAGCTATCTCAAACAGCCTCTCGCTGGAATCGATCAAAAGATCTGCACTCTCCCCCTGCCTCACAGCGTCGATCTCTTCCCTCACGGTCTCCCACTGCCCCTTCAGCAGATTTAAATTCACCTGGTACAGCTTGCAGTCGGTGGAGACCAGGCCATACACACCGCGGCCGGTCACCAGCTCGTCTAAGATATCATCCACATACCCGATCAGTTCATCGTCGGGGCGGCCGTTCGTCTCCAGCTTCACCACCCGCTGGGAAGCTCCCCTCACGATTCCCACATAATTTATCAGCTTCCCGTAGTCCCGAATATCCGAAATCCGCTCGATCGAGACCGCGCTGATCGCCACAAGCAGACCTAAAAGCAGCGGAAACAGTATTCTTAAATGTTTTTTCATTGGTATCCCCCTGATCAGGTTTTATTCTCCGGTCAGAATCCGGCTCGTCCTGCGCACCGTGATCCGGTCCCCTTCTTCCACCCTGCCGCAGAGCAGCGGTGAATCCACATCATACTCTTCCCTCCGCCTCATGACAGCGCCCTCACTGTCATTGGCGTAGCAGTATTTGCAGCCGCAAAGGCAGGTATCATACGCCCCCGTTTCCACGCTCTCCACACACCCGCATTCCGGCCTCTGGTTTTTATCTTTCTTCATACGAACCGGAACGCCCAGAATGCGTTCAATCATCGCCGGATCGACACAGCTTCCATGGCGGACTCCCACTTCGCTTAAATCCACGGTCTCCGCACAGCTTTCCACCGTCATGCCGTACTTCTCCGCCGTCTTTACGAACCTCTCACCCGTTCGTTTCATGGTCTCTTCATCCGGCAGCTCCAAAGGGATGCCCCTCATGTTGCGTTTCGTCTTCCCATAGCAGTCCAGGAAGCTGATGACCACCTTATCCGTACAGCCGCAGATTCCTTCTGCAATCGCTTCAAACGCACGGAAATGGTACTCCGCCGGGTATCTTTCATTAAAAAGCACCGGATCGTACCGCCACACCATGCGGTCCCGTCCGGCCGTTTCCGCAGTTTCGCGGAAGATACGGATCAGCTCGTGTTTGTCCGGAAGCCCCGGTTCTATGTCACGGCCGTATCCGGTCAGTGTAAACTGTATGTAATACGGGATTTCTCCCAATTCTCCGATCCTTCTCATCATAGGAGCAGGATTCTTCGTCCAGAACACCACTAAATCCACCAGGTCGGGAGAAAGCATGATCTTACTGACCTGGTGGCTGTTCATCGGATTCTTCACATAGAGAAATCCCTCTTTCATTCTATTGAAAAACCAGTCGGAATAATACTGTGGAATATCCGTCCTTCTGCTCACACTCAGTATCATGGCTGCACTCCGTTTCTCACAGGATAAAGCCATTATACCCCATCAGAGAGCCTCCTTCAACCGTTCCACATTATTCTCCTCAAATTTAAGAAGCCGCTTCATCAGAGCCGTCACTTCCTTTTCCGCCTCTTTCTCATACTGATTGATCCGTTTGACCGCATCAATAATCCCCATATTACTGCCCTGAATCAGCATTTCCGCAATGTGGGAGGAAGACTTATCCATCAGGGTCTTCATATCGATCATCAGGTAGGCCATAATTTTTTCCAGGGCGCCGATTCCCTTCTCATCATAGCCATGGCGGTTCAAAAGCTTTTTCGCTTCCTCATGAATCTGCTCGTACTCCTTAAGCTGCGCCTCAATCCGTTTCTTAAACGCCTCATTGTCAATCATAGGAATCAGCTGATTTAAGGTTTCGACACCCATCTGGGAATTTTGATAAATAAAATTAAGCATTTCCGCGTCTGCGCTCATATCCAATACCTCTTTTCATATTATTATAGATTTCCATCATAGTATTGGGTAAAATGCGGCAATTCATTCTCCGGACAGCGCCATAGAACAGAAAAAGCTTTTCAGCTTCATGTATAAAAGGAAGGCAAATCAGGGAAAATAATGGAGTATCCGCAGCAGACAACCTTATGAAATCATCATTATGACAGGAGGATTCTATGAATAAACAGCCTGTATTTTTAACGGACAGAGACCGCCTCGTGGTACTGGAGGCCATCGCGGGAATGCCTAACGCGGCAGTCCCGGACAGCTTAAAACCATTTGAGGTACTGGAGCCCAACACCTCGGAAGGCGCTTCCGAAAAGCACCTCCCCATCATTGAAACCGACGGAAACCACGTGACCGTAAAGGTCGGAAGCATCTTCCATCCCATGAGCGAGGAACACAACATCGGATGGGTCTGCTTACAGACGAAGGCCGGGGTCACCATGCGGGTGCCCTTAGATTCCGCTTGTGAGCCGGTCGCCCACTTTACGCTGGAGGACGGCGATACACCGAAGGCGGCCTACGCCTGGTGCAACCTTCACGGTTTCTGGAAGACCGAGGCATAAAACCCAAGGTTCTCACCTGTACAGAGAAGCATCCCAAACCATTTTCAGGTCGCGGGATGCTTCTTTTCTTTCTTCCATTCAAGTAATTTCTCTGTAAGCTCCGGATCGAACTGGCGGCCCTTGCACCGCTCAAATTCTTCCAGGATCATCATCTCATCTTTGTACCTCGTCCCTCTTCCATTCAAACCGTACTTCATACGGTCATAGGCGTCTGCGATTGCCAGGACGCGCGCTTCAAACGGGATCAGTTCACCGGCCAAGCCGCGTGGATAGCCCGTACCATCCCAGTTTTCATGGTGGTAGAGCACTGCCTCCGCGTACATGGCGGTATCTCCGTTAGCATGGAGTATGCGGCCGCCCACCTCCGGATGGCGCAGAACTTCTCTCTGTTCTGTCTCCGTCAGCATGCTGTTTTTATTGAGTATTTCGTCGGAAATGGAGGCCATCCCAATATCATGCAGAAGTCCGGCGCTGCATAAGCAGGCCACCTCCTCTTCACCGAGTCCCATCCAAGTCCCAAAGTCATTGATAAACTGCCTGATTCTCAGGCTGTGGTCTCTCACCTGACGGTTGCGTTCAAACAGCGATTCCAGAATCATATGTACGGCCCCGTTAAACCGGCTGCCGCCTCTGACCTGTTTCCGGCTGTACATCATATCCTCGGCCGCGGCCACGATGAAGGACAGCTGCTCCTCCGGCGTATTTTTTGTGGCGGCGCCCCAGGAGAAGCTGAGAGGAATTCCTGAGATGGACTTCTCTTCCATGGCCATTTTCGCTGACTGCATATAGCGGCGCACCGTTTCCAGGTTCGTCCTCGGAAACAGGATTACAATCTCGTCGCCGCCGACCCGCATCAGCGTATACTCCGGTCTGGCGTTTCGTTTCAGCTCATCCACAATGACCTTGATCGCCTGGTCGCCAAACTCGTGGCCCAGCGTATCATTGATAATTTTCAGGCCGTCGATATCCACCATGGACACGGACAGCGGAAGATTCTCCAGCACGTCCATGTCATGCATCTCTTCTTTATAAAACTGGCGGTTGTAGATTCCGGTCAGCGGATCATGCACACTTCGGTTCCAGAAGTCTCTCTGTCTCTTCTTCAGTTCCGTAATATCCGTGATCACACTCCGGAGCAGATCGCTGCTCACCAGTTCCTCTAAGCCCGGGATCTCCACCTCTTCCCGATAACAGTTGGTGGTTACCATGACATCCCGGACCTCATCCGCACCCCGGATCTGGACTTCAATGGATTCCGGCGTTTTCTTCTTCAGCACCCTTTGGATCATTAAGTACAATTCATCCTGAAATTCAGGCAAAACATACCGGGGAAAGCGGTGCAGCTGGCATTCCTGCAGAGGAAAGCCCAGAAGACGGCAGAGCGTATTGTTGGCCGCTATGATCTGGCCGTTGTGGTTGTATACTACGTATCCTGCAGGCGCATCCTCATAGAGCCGCTGGTATCTCTGCTTCAGCAGCTCATTTTCCTGCATAATCCGTTTCATCTCTTCATTCTGGAACAGGAGTTCCTGGTAATAGATACTTAAGTCGCTGATGTCGACTTTTTCCTTTTCTTCCATTTCTACACCTCTTAATACTCATTTTCCTCTCCTTACGGAGCAGAGTTTTTACAGCCCCCCAGCCTTACTCTGCCTGTTCTTCACGCTTATGAAAACCGGTTATCTCCACAAAGGTCATAATCACGCCTTCCACCGCCCGGTACGCGGTGCGGTATGGACGAACTCTGACGATCCAGTATCTGCCGCTGTCATCTCCAATTTCCCGTTCCACCGGATAAAGGGTTTCCCTGACATAGCTGATATCTTCATACCATTCCGGATACCCTTCCATCAATGCCAGATGGCTGATCGGCCTGCCGACATCCACCTCGCGTATATTCGTAATTTCACTGACACGCGGTGTCACCTTTCTGATCTTTAGATCATTATCCAGGTACAGCGCGCCCACATCCGTGTTCTTAAGTAAATTATCAAGATCACTGTTCAGACTGACGAGTTCATTGATCTTCGTCTGGTATTCGGAGTTGACCGTGTACAGTTCCTCGTTCACGGACTGCAGCTCTTCATTCGTACTCTGAAGCTCTTCGTTGGCCGCCACCAGTTCCTCATTGGAGGACTGCAGCTCCTCGTTTGAGGTCTCCAGTTCCTCCACGGTGGCCTGAAGGCTCTCCTTTGCCAGCTGGAGCTCCTGTTCCAGCTCACGGCACCGTCTGCTCAACTCACTCTGGCCGTCCAGCACCGTGCTGACGATGGCTTCTCCCTCTTCTGTTCTCTCCTCTGCCAGAAATGACAGCAGATAGAAATGGGACTGTCTCACATTAAAATGGTAGCCTTTGATCAGAACTTCCCGGTTTTGAAAGCCTTCCAGTCCGGTCGCCCTGATAGATGAGAAATCGCTCCCGTTCCGCAGCCTGCGCAGAAGCCCATTGACCACCAGTCCCACATCATTGGGGAGATTGGAAAACAGGTTGTTCGTAAACCGGCCTGCGTGAAACACCAGAATCTGATTAATCTCGTTGGCCATATGTAAAATATTATCCATCTCGTCCACGATGACAGAGGGCGGCATGGCTACCGAAAACGCCTGCTCGATGATTCGCTCCAGACGCATGGTATCTCCTCCAATTCCTCTGGTATTCTTATAAGAAGTGCTGCTTCTCACCCGTCCGCCCACAATGACGCCGTTTTGCAGCAAAGGGGTGTAGCTCTCACTGCGCTGATAGATCTTCCAGCGGTTGTTTACCACCTGAAATGCCCCACTCATCTCTCCCACCGATTCACTGGTTCCCATGAATAGATATCCGCCCGGATTGAGCGCATAGTAATACAGCTGGAGAAGATCCTGCTGAGTCTCCGGTTTCAGATAGATAAATAAATTCCGGCATGTGATTAAGTCCAGCCTGGAAAAAGGCGGGTTGCACAGCACGTTGTGCTCGGAAAAGATCAGCATCTTGCGCAGCTCCGCATTGACCCGGTATCCCCCGTCGCCTTTGATAAAATACCGGGAGAGAAGCTCCTGATCCACATCCGATACCACACTGTCCGGATAGTATCCCTGAGCAGCCACGGAAAGCGCGTTCTTATCGATATCCGTGGCAAATATCTTCACTTCCCAGGTCAGTTTTTTCTCCCTTATATACTCGGCGACCAGCATGGCCAGGGAATAGGCTTCCTCGCCGGTAGAACAGGCCGCCGACCAGACCCGCAGAACGCCTTCCCTGGGGTTCAGCTCCGGCAGGACATTCTTCCTGATATACTCAAACGCCTCTTCATCCCGGAAGAAGCTGGTAACGCCAATCAAAAGTTCTTTGTACAGGGTATTCTGCTCCTCTTCCGAATCAAGGAAGCAGTGCAGATACTCTTCCAGGGAAGCAAGGTGCTTTACACTGATTCTCCGCTCCAGCCGCCTTAAAATCGTATTTTCCTTATAGGAAGAAAAATCGATGCCCGAGGTAGTGCGCAGGGTCGCCAGAATCTTCGAAAGCGCCTTTCCCTCTCCGATCTCGGGATTGATTCGCGCCTGGTTGGTAATATAAGGATGCTTTAAAAATTCCACCAGCGCCTCCGCCATCTTCGCCGGCGGCAGTACGAAATCGACAAGTCCGGTTGCAATGGAGCTCTGAGGCATGCTGTCAAACTTAGCAGTCTCCACATCCTGGACCATCACCATGCCCCCGGCCTCCTTCACAGCCCGGATTCCAAGCGTTCCGTCGCTGCCCGCTCCCGATAGAACCACGGCAATCGCGTGTTTCCGCTTATCAGCCGCCAGAGAACGGAAGAACGAGTCAATGGCCAGGTTGATGTGATTCTTGCTGTTCTGTCCCTGTAAATACAGTTTCCCCTGATAAATGCTTAAGTCTTTTCCCGGCGGAATCAAGTAGACGTGGTCGGGTAATACCGCCTGTCCGTCCTGGGCCGCCTTCACTGTCATGGTGGTGCAGCGGCTCAACAGTTCCGCCATCAGGCTCTTATGATCCGGTGAAAGGTGCTGTACTACTACAAACGCAGCCCCTGTATCAGCGGGCATTGCTTTAAAGAAATCCTGGAGAGCCTCAAGGCCCCCCGCGGAGGCGCCAATGCCCACGACGCAGCACGGTTCTTCGGTCCCTTCTGTCTCTCTGGTAATTTCTTCCTCCGTATGACTCATAGACATCTCCCTTCACGCGGCACATTTGCCTTAAATACTCAAAATGTACCATTTGATAAAGTATAGTATAGCATATCATATTTCCAAAAAGAAGATATTTTTGAAATTTTCATTTATTGTCATTCCACATGGTCTGTGATAAAATATGTTCAGTATTTTACCAGCAGAAAGGATGCCCTATGGACAGAGATTCCCGGCTGTACCGTTACATCTACGAATTCTATGTTGCCCGGATTCAATCGGGCTACTATATAAAAGGAGACGCCATCCCTTCGATTCATGAAATATCCGAGACATTTGGCGTGTCCGACAAAACCACTCGGCGGATGCTCCGCCAGCTGAAGGAGGATGGATTTATCTCTTCCGGAAGCGGACGCTCCTCTGTCGTGATTAAGGACTTCAGCAACGAGGATCACGCCGATTTCTGCCGGACCTATTATCTGGCCCACAAGGATGCGGCCCTGGAGCTGCAGTGTCTGAGGCGCTCGTTTCTCTCTTCCATACTGTTCCCCGCGTTCTGCCGCCTGCCGGCCGACCGCAGAGAGCAGCTGTCACAGTACCTTTCCAAAGTGCGGCGCTGGGAATTCCGGGCCTTTATCGACTTTTTCTGCATTGTGCTGGACAGCCTGGGGAATCCTCTTCTTCCCAGCCTCTTTGCAGAAAGCACCATGTTCGGCCATCTCTCAGACTTATACATGATGACTGACGCCAGCTATTCTGATTTCTATTTTGACCGTCTGGCGAATTATATGGAAAATCTTCTGACAAGCCATGCCGCGGAAGATTTCGACGGGATCAAACGGCAGCTGGATCAGATCAGCCAGCTCCGGGCGGAGAAGCTGCGAAAGAACCTGGAAGCTTCCTACGCAGGATCCGGTCAGTCGGATCTGGTTCCAGTTCCGTTCCGATGGTACATCACCAAGGGCAGAATCGAGCACCGATCCTTTACCGCACAGATTCTCCTTCACCGAATCCTATGCCGTCAGTACCAGCCTGGGGAGTTCCTGCCGTCTGTCTCGCAGCTGGCGGAGGAATTTTCCGTGGCGGAGATCACCATACGCCGGAGTCTTACGCTGCTGGTCAGTTTTAACGCGGTCAAAACACTGAACGGCAAGGGCACGATGGTCCTGGATATCGTGAACCAGCAGGCCATGCAGTTTCCTCAGTCCGAGGAGTGCCAGAAAGAGCTGCTTCTCTCCCTGGAGGCCTTTCAGGTGCTGGCACTGACAGCAGGGAGCATCTCCAGCGTATTTTTTCCCGATATTCCCGCTGACACTCTGACATTTTACGCGGAGCAGATGAAGGAATGTGTACGCCGGGAGGACTGCTACAGGTACTATAAGACGTGTTTTGACCTGTTCTATGCCATGGGCAACAGCGCGCTCTCGGAAGTATGCAGCCAGCTCATGTGGCAGACACTCTGGCCCATCTCCTGCCGCAGTCTATGGCTCACTCCCGGGGAAACGGCATCCATCATGAAGGTCCTGTTACGCTCTCTGGAAGAGCGGGACGCGAAGCTGTTTTCCCGGGCATCCGGCCGGTTGTTTCTCCGAACCTTTCAGACCGTTCGCAAAGGATTGATCGAAGGCGGCGTAAAGGAAGCCGCTCATGTGGCCTGGATCGAGGAGGCGGAGGAATGGCCGCCGGAATGACGCGGTTCGTGTGATATGGAGGAAGGCCCTGAAAGTTTGCATTTGCAGCTTCCAGAGCCTTCTTTTATGTTCTTATTCGTTTTATATACTTATTTGTTTTATATTCTTATTCCTTCAATATTTTTATAACCTCTGGCGGATGCTTTTCACATCTCCGTTCTTTGACAGCTTCTTTACTTCCAGCACGTTTCCGTCCAGCCCGGTAATCACCTTGATGCCCGGTCCGGCTTCAAATACCTTTCTTCCATTCATAAAGCCTTCCGCCCCATTTCCATTCTGAACCAGTTTAAAGGAACGGTCTCCCCAGACCTGTTCATAAACACTCTCATGGCCGCCCACGGTTCCCCAGAAGACCGTATCATGCTCGATATGGACGCCGTACATGCGCGCCGCATACTCCAGAACCGACAGAAGGGCCGGCCCGTAACAATCCTGTTCTCCATCCAGGCAGACAAGGGACGGCTCCGCCGTAAACGGGTCATACTGCTGGACAAAGACGCAGTCCCTGCCGATAGCCTGAAACAGCTTTTCGCCCAGTTCCGGGATCAGACTGTCGTACCCGTAATTTTCCAGCGCCCGGATGGCCCGCTGGTACGTCAGCGCCTCCGCCTGGCCGCTCCAGTCGTTGGTCGTCACATTCCGAAACAGCGGATCGTTTACCGCGACCGATGGAAGCGGCATATGCGTCCAGAATTCCTTCGGATTCAGCAGATGTTCCTTTACGAAACGGTCGGCCATCGGCTGGGTAAAGCTGTTCCAGTACATGGCCCGCAGATTGTTATGGGTCAACGTGCGCAGCACCCGGTGATTCTTGTCCCGGTCGAAGCAGGCGCCCGCGGCGTCATCCCACAGATAGGACCGGATTTTATCCTGTACACAGGCTGCCTTCTCCTTCCAGATCTCTTCCCGCCTGATGTCTTTTTGTATTCTGCTGATCTTCGCCAGAGTTTCCCTCGATGCGTAGGAAAAACTCATAATATCCATGGAAGCCATGGGTACCACGCTGCAGCCTTCCGGGGGCACTTCCTCGCTCCAGTCGTTGGGGGCGTCCCCGTACCGGAGTGCGTGATCTTCTCCCGTGTCGTACTTGCACCAGGTCTCCAGACAGCCGTCACCGTCGGAATCCCGCACGCGCCATAAGTAGCTGTCAAAGCGTTCCAGCGTGGTGTAAAGCAGATCGAGATATCCCGGATCCTTTCCCATTAAGTAGTATACATTCAGTGCAGCGGAGGGGAAACAGAAGCCCTGAAACTTGTTGAACTGCGGAGTAATTCTGCCGTTTTCACAGGCTACGCTTCCGGGAATTCTGCCGTCCTCCCTCTGATTTTCCATAAAGAGCAGCTGATTGTTGATTCCCGCCTCCAGATTGCGTTTGGCGTACATCTCACCGCCCATGGGCTGCGTTTCCAGCCATATTTTCTCGTAACCGCCGCCTTCGATCAGCACCAGTCTGTTTTCAAACCGTTTCAGATTCTCTCTGGACTTTTCTTCAGCCGTGTCCACCAGCTTTTGAAGCAGGTCGTCGGAGGTCTGAAAGGATACACTCGTTTGATTTTTCACACTCATTTCCTCTCTGTGTCATAGTATCGCTGTGGCAGTGTTTTTGTTTGGCAGTATTGCTGTGATCAGCCCTTGATACCGCTCGTGCTGATTCCCTCTACCAGATACCGGTTGAAAAACAGGAAAATCAGGAATACCGGAATCAGGGACAGGGTGGACATGGCGAACATGGCGCCGTAGTCGGTCGTGGAAGTGGAATCCGCAAAATTCTTGATCGCCACGGAGGCGGTATACATCTTCGGCTTGCTCAAGTAGATCATCGGTGACATGAAATCGTCCCATTTCCAGTAAAACTGAATGATAATCGTGGTTACGATGGATGGCTTTAAAAGCGGCAGAAATATCTTTGTGAATATCGTATATTTACTGCATCCGTCTATGATGGCTGCTTCGTCTAAATCTCTCGGAATACCGGATCCGAACTGCATCATCTGGTAGATGAAGAAGGCCTGGCCGAAAAAATGCGGCAGGATTAACGGAAGATACGTTCCGACGAAGCCGAGTTTGTTGTAGATGATGTACTGCGGCACCAGAATGATCTGTGTCGGAATCATCATGGTACAGATCATGGCCGTGAACCAGATATTTCTTCCTTTATATTTTACCCTCGAAAATGCATAAGCCACGCAGGCCGATGACAGTACCGTTGCAATGGTCGAAACAGAGGCTACGAAAAATGAGTTGGAAAAGAAGGTGGCAAAACTGATTCCGCCGAATCCCTTCCATCCGTTGGCAAAGTTCTCCACTCTCCAGGCCGGGGGAATCAAATTCATTCCTCCGTTTAATATCTCTGTGTTATTTTTGAGTGAGCCGCTGATCATCCAGAGCACCGGATATATCATGAGGAGTCCGAACAGGCACACAAACAAATGGTAAAGGACTGCTTCGATTTTGTGTTTTTTCGTCATAATCTTTTTCCCCCTCCTTATTGATCCGCCTCAGAAAATACCCAGAACTTCGAGGATTTAAACAGGATCAGTGTAATTACGCTGATTAAAACCAGCATGAGCCAGCTCATCGCACTCGCATATCCCATGTTGGACCACTTGAATGCGTGGTTGTAAACATAGAGGGCATAGAAGTTGGTCGCGTCGTTGGGGCCTCCCTGTGTGATGACAAACGCCTGCGTAAATGCCATAAATGCCGTGATGGTCTGCATCACCAGGTTATAGAGAATGATGGGGGAAAGGCATGGAAGCGTGATGCTTAAGAAACGCTGCCATTTGTTCGCGCCGTCAATCTCCGCCGCCTCGTAATAGCTTCCCGGTATCTCCTTCAGACCTGCTGCAAAAATAATCATGGAGGAGCCGAACTGCCATGCCGACATTAAGACCAGGATTCCCATGGACAGCTTCGGATCACCAAGCCATGACAGCTTTTGGAGTCCCAAAGAAGCCAGAATCGTGTTGGCAAGGCCCTTTCTGGAAAAGATGGTCTTCCACACGAGGGCTACCGCGATACTTCCGCCGATCAAGGACGGTACGTAATACAGGGAACGATAAAATGTCACGCCGCGCCTTCCCTGTGTCAGCAAATACGCCACAAACAGCGCGAAGATCAGCTTTGTCGGCACGGATGTAACGACGTAAATCAGGGTTACTTTTACGGAATTTATAAATCGCTCATCTTTTAAGAGTTCCAGATAGTTTTTAATTCCGATAAATGCCGGTGTCTGGCCCAGTTTATAGTCGGTTACCGAATAGTACATGGAAACCGCAATTGGTATCAGGGTGAATGCCAGAAAACCGATTATAAACGGGAGCGAAAATATATAGCCCACCGTATTGTCGTTATACCAGAACTTTTTTCTGCTGGTTTTCCTTTCTTCCATTGGTCATTTCCTCCATTTTTTTGCGCAGAAAAGGCAGGTGAGGTGATTTTTATATAGGGGCTGGTCCCACCTGCCTTTAGTATTGGATTTGAATTGGGATTGCATCCCGTTAGTCCGCCATGCACCTCGATTCCGCTTCGCTTCATACCCGGTAAAGCGGGGCACGCTGTCTCGGTCACGGGCTTCGCCCTATGAAAAAGGACAAACCCAGATATGCTTATGTGCGAGCACAACGCATATCTGCATTTGCCCTTTTTCGCATGGCTCATTGCTGGCGTGAAAATTTACTCTCCGCAAATTCGACTAATTGTTTTGCCGCATCCTCTGGGGTTACATCTCCGTATTGTACTTTTTCAATCAGAAGCTTATACTGATCTTCTATCTCTGTCTTGGGGTCCGGGCTGATGACGTTGCAGTCTTCTTTGGGGAAGTTGCCGATTTTGTCTACGAAATCGTAGATCATCTTGCTGCTGTCGTCTGCCTGCTCCATGACTACATCTCTTACTTTTGACATAATCGGTACACCGCGTTCACCGTTTAATACCTTGTTGGCTTCTATGTCGTTGACAAAGTAATTGATGAACTTAGCTGCTTCTTCTTTGTTTTTGGAACTCTTGGCCATGCATAACTGCTGGGAGGACTGTACGCCCATTCCATAGGAGCCGTCCTTCGTGATACGCGGTACAGGCGCAATCTTGATTTCTCTGCCGGCTGCGTTGACGATGGAGGCGATCTGGTTGGAGGATACCCAGGTCATGGCTGCATCTTCTGTTACCAGATAGTCGCCTTCAATGTCCTTGATCTCCTTAACCGCACCTGCATCAGGATACGATCCAGCGTCCGTTAAATCCTTGATCATCTGCATATACGATGCAAAGGTTGCAGTATCCGTAAATTCCAGGCCGTCGTTGGTCTTTTTGAAGAAGTTGCCGTCTTTCTCTGCCTGTGAGGCTCTCTGCGTTACACCGGCGATGAAGTTGTCCATCTTTGAGCTTCCGTAGATTCCCAGTTTCCCGGTGATCGCCAGGCAGTCAGCCTTCCACTCATCCCATGTCCAGTTGTCGGACGGTTCTTCCAGTCCTGCTTCAGCAAACATGGCCGGATCATAAGCGATTCCGTAGGTGTTGGTCCCGATGGAGATTCCCACCTGGGTACCGTCGTTGTCTCTTGTGGTCGCCAGGAAGTTTTCTGTAGTGTCGCTAACATCAATGGTTCCCGCTTCGATGTAGGCGTCCATCGGTTCAATGCTGTTTATATATTTCGGGAAGTTTCCGCCCATCTGGAAAATATCCCATACATCATCTGCTGCCACCAGGGTGTCCAGCTTTGTGAAGTAGCTGTCAAAATCATAAAACTCCGCCTCAATATGTACGTTTGGATTCTGTTCCTCATACATTTCGATTACTTTGTTGGTGGCGTCATGTCTCGTCTGTGATCCCCACCACGCCATGCGAAGTGTGACCTGCTCTCCGGCCGCCGCTGATTCTTTTCCGCTCTCCGCTGCCTGTGTATTTGTCTCAGCTTTCTGCCCGCCGCATGCGGTCAGTGACGCTGCCATAATAGCTGCTGTTGTCAGTGCCATAAGTCTTCTTAATTTCATAATTGATCCCCTTTTACACCTTTCGCTGTCTTTGTTCTCACGGGTTACCTGCTTAAGCTTTTCCGGATCCGATACGTTTCTGTAAACACATCTTACTATTTAAGACTTATTTTTTCAACCAATTTGGGCACTTTCACCAATCCATCAAAAAATCAACGGTTTTTGCACTATATTGACTGGTTTTCTTCATCTTCATTCCTTTTTCGCTTGGATTTACGGTACTGCAGCGGAGACATCCCCACATATTTCTTAAAAACACGGTCAAAATAGGATAATCTTTCATAGCCCAGCTTTTGAGAAATTTCCTCCATGGACAGCGACTCATCCAGCAGCATATCCCTGGCATGGCCGATTCTCTGGCAGTTAATAAATTCATTTACGGTAAAATTCGTCACCTCTTTGAAGATCCGGCTTAAATAGCTTTTGTCCATGTAAAAGATTCCAGCCAGATCCTCCAGTCCGTAGACCTCCGAGTAATGCTCCATGATATACTGGATTATCTCCCTTGCCTTGGCGTAACGGAGCATCTTTCCGTTTGGCATGTTGTACTCCTCACACCTCGTGCCCGCTCCATACAGCATGGATATTATAACGGAAATCAGAAGATTTTTCACCTCCGCGGGCGCACAGGGTCTCTTCTGTGCCATCACCTCTTCCATCTTTTTGAGCTTTTTCTCCACTGCTGCCAGATGCTTTCCCTCCAGCCGGTAAACGCCGTGATAATTTGTGAAAAAACCGATCAGGTCCAGCTCCATGGCCTTTCCCATACTGACCAGCCATTTCTCATCCACCTCAATCAATATTCTCTCGTGGTATTTTCCCCCGATCACATTGGTAAAAGGGATCTGCCGTTTGTCGATGAAGGTCAGCGTTCCCCTGTCCATCCGGTAGCTTTTGCTCCCCTGATAGAAAAAACGTTCCCCATCCAGAATATAATAAATCTGGTATTCATTTTTATAAAATCCGATCGTCTCCGTTAAATCACAGTCCCTGGCGACGTGGCTGATTCCGATTCCGTCGCATTTTCCCGTGAAAAATACTTCTTTCATGATAATTCCGCTACGCGCAGCGTGTCCTCCTCCTCAATCAGACGGTAAAATACCGGATGCTCCTTCAGATGCTCGTTCGGCGTATGCAGGGTCAGATACAGTTCCCCGGAAATGCTCTCAAATATCATGCCGTGGCCGCCGTCCTTTAAAAACAGCAGGCGGTCATCCTGTGTCCATTTCCCCGTAATATCCCCGTTATCCGAGTAAGCCAGCGCTTCTGTATACCCCTCTTTTCCAAAGCTGGACCAGAGCATAATCAGGCGCCCACCGCCTGTCCGGTAAAGATACGGGCCGTCTGTCACGTAATGAAGTCCCGGCCGGTTTTTATTGGTAATCGTCTGCACCCAGCCCACTGCCTCCGAAGCATGGAACAGGGTCACCGGTTCGGACACGGCTTCCTTTAAGTCGCGGCTCAGCTCCACGGCGCAGATACTGCCATCCGATATCTGCACCCACTCATGGACAAACACCATATACGGCGTCCCGTCGGGCGACACATAGAATGTGCCGTCGATACACTCCCAGTCCTTCGGCGTGATCTGGCGGTCACTGTACATGACGAACGGCCCCAGCGGACTCTCCGACGTCAAGATCGCAGTTCCCCCATGAACGCTGCTGTCCTTAAAGGTTGCAAACATATAATAAAATCCCCGGTACTTGTGCACTTCCGGAGCCCAGCAGTTCCGGTCTGCCCAGAAGTCCTCCGGTTTATGGAACACTTCGAAAGGTCCGTCCCAATCCTCCATGTCTTTACTGACATAACAGTCGAAGCCGTCTGCCGCCCCCCAGCAGGTAGCGGCCCTCGTTCCGTACATATAATACGTTCCGTCCTCCACAAGTACAAATGGATCCCTGATGTTAATTTCTGTGTTTTTCATGATGTTCTTCTCCTTCCGGCAGAGCCGTTATCCTTATTTTTTTTCATCATATCACAAAACTTCAGGAATGAACATACCCGGTATTTTAAGAAAAGATATTGGAAAATTAACAACAAAAAGGTGCGGCTATAACAGCCGCACCCCAGACTGTAGACAAAATGGTTCCTGGTGCGATGCACCCGGAACCATTTTGAATTTTATATAGAGATATATTGGTTCGAATATACAGACAAAAGAACAGGGTTTCCTTAGCCCGCCCTTTCTCCATTTCCAGATTGCCAGTTTCTTTAGATTCATACATGCAAATAAAAGGGTCAGCTCCATTGTCACTTTTGCCAATCCTCTGTACTGTGTATATCTCATTCCATGTTTTTCTTTTCCGTCTGCAAAGACTCGTTCGATGGTTTCTTTCCGTTTCTGATAGATTTCTTTCATCCCTGTCTGATGACGGATTTCCTCCACCTTTTCCATGTACCCCTCCCATACATGGCGGCTTACCACCTTTACATGGTCTTTGCTTCCTGTACATTGGTTTTGGTACGGACAATCCTTACACTTTTTTCCATCGCTTTTGTATTCTCGGTATCCATCACGGTTTGTTGTGCTGTATTTTAGGATCTGATTATTCGGGCATAAATAACAGTCAAAGTATTCATCATATACATAATCGCTTTTTCGAAAATACCCTTTCTTTGTCATTGGACGTTTATAGGGCATAACCGGAACCTTTCCTTCCTCGATTAGCGTTCTTGCGATTGCTGGTATCTTATAGCCTGCATCCATTACATAGTATTTAGGATATTTTACCCGTTCGCTTACTTTCCGGTACAGTTCCCAAAAGGATACGCTGTCGTGGACATTCCCTGCTGTCACTTCAAAATCTATGACATAATTATTTTTATCACAGCAGGTATTGGCTGCATAAGCAAACACCTGCTTGTGTTCCCCTTTGTGGAACCAGCCACTGTCGGGATCGGTAGTGCTGACCTTTTTGTTTATGGTCTCTGGCGTGGACTCTTTTTCTTTCAATGGCTTTTTCCCGTGTTCCAGCCTGTCCTTCTCTATTTCCTCCTGCAGCTCCTTTTCGTAACATCGGGCTTCTTTTTCCATGGTTTCATTCTGATATTTATGAGGGTTTGCACTGGCTTTGATGTGGGTACCATCAATAAAAAGACTTTCCGTATCCAGGAAACCACAGGCATCCACCTCCATTAGAATCCGGGAGAATATCTTTTGAAAAAGATCCGTATCCTTAAAGCGTCTGGTATAGTTCTTCCCAAAGGTAGAGAAATGAGGGATATCCTCATACAGGCCGTATCCCAGATACCAGCGGTAAGCAAGATTCACTTCAATCTCTTTGATTGTTTTGCGCATGGAAGGGATGCCAAACACGTATTGGAGGATCACGATTTTCATTAATACAACGGGATCAATGCTTTCCCTGCCATAAGGTTTGTAGAGATCTTTAACCTCGTCATAAATAAAGCTTAAATCAATGGCTTCCTCCAGCTTTCGAACCAGATGACCGGAAGGGACGAGGTCATCCAGGCTTGCAATCTGTACCTGAGAACGTTCTGAATAATCTTTTTTCCCCATCATAAGAAAAAACCTCACTTTCGTATAGTACTATTATACTACATCGAAATCCTGAGTGAAAGAAAAAAGACAACCGCCTCCTATTAGGAGGCTAGTTGTCTACAGTCTGAGGTGCGGCTATAACAGCCGCACCCAGTATTACACCTGGTTACATACATTTCCATCCAAATATGATTTTAAGTTATTGACCGCAATATCCATAAGCTTCTGCCTGGACTGTTTAGAGGCCCATGCAATATGCGGTGTAATAATTATATTAGGTGCTGTCAGCAGCGGATTATCTGCCTTAATCGGTTCTGTGGAAACCACATCCACGGCAGCGGCTGATACTTTGCCGGCTATTAATGCATCACGCAGGTCTTCTTCAACAATGAGCGGGCCTCTGGAGTCATTTAATATCATAACTCCATCCTTCATTTTTGCTATATTTTCCCGGTTAATAATGCCTTTTGTGGACTCAAAAAGCGGACAGTGAAGCGAAATAATATCCGCCTGGCTAAATAAATCGTCTAAAGCGACCTGCCGGCACCCATTTTGCAGGCTTTCCCGACCAAAGGGAAAAGCGTCATAGAAAACCACATGCATTCCAAATGCCAGCGCCAGACCAGCCACAGCCTGACCTATTTTTCCAAATCCGATAATTCCCATAGTCTTACCTGCAAGCTCCATCAGCGGATAGTTCCAAAAACACCAGTCCTCGCAGGAAGTCCACGCGCCCTTTTTTACACAATCTGAGTGATCTCCCACATGATGGCACAGTTCAAGCAAAAGAGCCATTGTATACTGTGCTACAGCATTTGTCCCATAAGACGGAACATTTGTAACCGTTATTCCTCTTTTAGCGGCTTCAGAAACGTCAATTACATTATAGCCGGTAGCCAATACTCCAATGTACTTAAGGGATGGACACTGCTCCATAATTTCTTTTGAAATGACTGTTTTATTACTAAATACAGCTTCCGCATCTCCAATTCTTTCAGCGCACAGTTCTTGCGGAGTCCTGTCGTAAACCTTCAAGTCTCCCAGATCCTCCAGCCCTTTCCAACTCAAATCACCGGGATTTTCCGTATATCCATCTAAGACAACAATTTTCACGTATGCTTCCTCTCCTTACTCTTTAACATCGTTACCAGATACTGTTTCCCTATTTCCAGCTGTTGTTCATACGACAGTCCCGAGGCTGTCATATAAAACTGTTTGCACACACCAAACGCACTGATATTACAGTCAGAAAGACGCTTGGCATATTCTGCTGCTTCCTCCATGACATCATTTTCTGCAATCCGGTTAATAATTCCCGCTCCCATGGCCTGATCTGCATGAAGTCTCGTTCCCAATCCGGCCATCTCCATGCATATTTTTCTGCTAAATGAATTTTGCACACTCATCAGAGAGATCATGGGGGCAAGATCGTTCTGCCGTTCAGGAAGCGAAAATTCAGCCCAGGGAACAGATACCGCCATATCAAAGGTTTCCAGAAAACTTAATCCCCCTCCTCCGGTATGCCCATTTACTGCAGCTACCGTAGGCTTTGGGAAACGGCTCATCTGCTTATGAAGCTCTGTCAGCATATCAGCAAATTGAATAATCTTCTCCGCCCCCTGATTTTTATAATCCCCAAGGTATCCGCCCATGCAAAAGCAATCATCCCAGCCGGTAAAAAGAAGAGCTCTGCAATCTTCATCATATCTGCATTCTTCAATTGCCCACAGTATTTCCTGCATTCCCTGAATGGTCAGAAGATTCTGCTCTTTATCAGAATGATAGGTTATACTTCTTATGGCACCCTTTTTTTCAAGTTTAACATATTGACAATCCATTGGAACTCTCCCTACAGAAGCGACCGGATATAATCCATTATTTCAAAAGTATCCAGTTCTTTCTGCATCTGTTTTAATTTGCCCTCGTCAATTTTTTCTGCCACATCGAAAATATAATCCATCCACTCAAATGTTTTCTCCATTATCCTTATGGGGTCGTGACGCTGGGGGAAGACATCGGCTGTAATCCAGCCTTCATAACCCACCTGTTTTAAGGCCAGAGCGAATTCAATATAGTCCCAAAGATTAACTGTACCAGGAACCATATCCCAGTCCCAGTTGCGGAAGTTATCATTTACATGGACATAGAATAATTTACCAGTCTGCCCCAGAAAACTGGCGGAGTCAGCCGGAACCTCCAGTGCCTGAAGTGCATGGCCAAAATCAAGTGTAACACCTACATTCTCCTGTTCCGTCATTTGAGCAAAATATGCCATCTTCCCGGCATTATTAAGCAGGCAGTGGACTCTTGGTTCAGACTGTTTATATTCCAGACTGATTTTTACATCCTTTCTGTATTCTGCCGCTTCTCTGATTCCCTCAAGCGCATGGGAAAATGCATCCATATAGTTAATTTCAAAAGGATAATCAACACCGTCGTTTAAAAGGGCGCAGGTTACGATTGGGCATTCCAGCTGTGCCGCTCTGTCCATGGCTTCTTTCATAGCATCCACCGCTTTTCTCCGCACAGAGGCTTCCGGATGGGTAAAGGAACCATAGCGCCAGATTTCGTCCCCCTTAACGTTTAAGTTTACAGTGGAAACACCCAGTCCATAAGCATCAAGCATTTTTTTGAGTTCTGCAGCATTGGTAAAATTTTGTGGATAGACAACCTCTAATCCTGAACAGCCCTTCACTTTTGATGCCATCTTTACCATTTCTTCCATGGATCGGGCAGGCTGATAATCAATAAATCTGTCTTTAACCGTCCCCATGAACCCTGTAATAATTGAATACTTTCTCTCCATTTTTTCTCCTCACTCAGTTTAACCGACAGATTTATATATGTAGATCCATAAGTTTTACTGTCTCCTGTCTCACATTTCCATCGTGCAAATAAATTCGTGCTGTAAACTCGCAGGCCTCTTCCGGTATCACATATGGATCCTGGTTCCATGTTGTTAAAGAATAAAGCATAAATGGCTCCGCAAATGAAGTGTACAACAGCTTATCATCTTGGTAAAACTCCACATAATCAATCTGTTCAGGGTAAAGGCTGGAAAGCCTCACATACCTCTTTCCCTCAATATGGTAATCTTTTTCAAAACCTTGCAGATAAAATTCATTTTCACCCATCTTTACACCTGAAATCATATTTTTCAGCCTTCTGGCGAAAAATGCATCCTCTCCTGAAGTAATTCCCCAGTCAGAAGGCGGCTCCTGCTTTGTAAAATCATTGTAGTATCCCCAGGAAGTATGTGTTGCATAGGAAACCTTAAGCTGGCCAAACATCTGTGAATCTTCATTACATACGATTGGCTTATCCGGTGCCTTTTCATGAACACTCATAATAAAATCATACATCTCCTGCCTTCGCAGCCCATTACCATGAATCAGTATCACATCACTGTTCTCAATCACTTCCTGTTTGCAGATTCCGCCTCCGCCACTGGACCCTACTGCAAATTTATTGCCGGACCATTCCCTTGCCAGCTTAATCAGGCTGGCGATTCCCTCTCCGCTGCTAATCATCGGATGCTTATTAAAATTTCCCACATCATGTTCGTTTGCAACCTCTATGATGACATTCTCATATCCGGAATCCCTTAAAAATACGCTGGCAGTGCGCACTGCTTCCATAATCGCCGTACCATCATGGAACAGATGCTCCTGAGCCTGATACAAAAAGCTGACAATCACCAGCATTCCCAGTTCATCACAAGCCTGCAGCACTTTTAACAGCCTGTTTTTATATGCTTCATTCAACTGTTTTCCATCTCTGGAAAAACTGCCTGTATCTATGACGCTCCAGTCATCGTAGGTATAAATAGGACCTCCGCCCTGCAGGCCGATTGTGATTGCCCTGACTCCGGCCTCATACCAGTCCTTCAGAGCCGCTATCATTCTTTCTGTATTCTCTTCAGCATTAAATTTAATGCCAAACCGGTCATATTTTCCTGAATTTTCAGGGTTTACATCATCAAAGATTCCCTGGATAAATCTTGTATTAAACAGAAGCCCATGAATCTTCTCATCACTTCCTTCAATATCTGTATATGTTTTAATTCCATTAATGTAGAAATCGCCGCCCAGGATTTTATAATTTGTCTTTCTCATATGTCCTCCAAACTCATTTTTCACGTATTATCTGCGTCTTTCTCACTACTGACGGATCGGTAAATGGGTCACTGCCGTCTTTAGCTGTTGTGGATATGGTATAAAAGACACAGCCTTCCTCCCCCGCTTGAAACCAGTGTTTCATCCCCGGATAAAGAGTCAGATTTTCGCATGGCTCCAACACAATCTGATGTCTGCATGTATAATATGCCTCTTTTCCCTCCGGGATTACGGATTCGCTGGTGTTTGGCTCGCCTTCAATGAAAACCCGAAGTGTTCCCGTTATGACCCGAAGCGTTTCTTCTTTCCCCGGTATCACACCAGGCTTCCCAATTTCTTTACTTTCCTCATGCCAGTGTTCCGGTTCTGTCTGCCCAGGAAACAGTGCGATAATTCTGCACGCCACCTTTTCCGTTTCTGCCAGCGGCAAAATTTCTGCCCCTTCTACATACAGGTTGGACAGGCCAAAATCAGCCACCTCCATACTGTCCAGCTCCTGATCTGAGCACCTGATTCCGGCTTTTCTTATCATATCTCCTGCTCTTCTTTTTGCCTGCCACATACTGGATTCTGTTATCATTTCATACTCCCCGTCCCATCATACAACGCGCCTCACTGCAAATCATCTCCCACGTTATTCCATTTTTTCTAAGCAGCTCCTCATAGGGTGCAGATTCTCCGAAATGGTCCCTGACCCCAATTCGTTTTACCATGCCTCTTCCCATCTCAGCTGCGACCTCGCAGACTGCAGATCCAAGGCCATTGATAATATTATGATCTTCTACAGTTATAATTCGCCCTGTTTCCCGGACTGCCCGCCTTACAGTCTCTGTATCCAGTGGTTTTATTGTATGCATATCGTACAAGCCGGCGTTGATTCCCTCTTCTTCCAAAGCTTTTATAGCCTTCATGGCAATAGAAACAGTGTCTCCATTTGCAAACACAGTAATATCTTTTCCAGTTTTCAGGCATTTGGCTTTACCTATCTCAAATGCCTCTTCTTCCCCATATATATTGTCTACCGCATCACGAGTAAATCTTAAATATACTGCGCCTTTATAATCTGCAGCCGCGCGAATCAGACGTCTCGCGGAATGGTAATCGGCAGGCATAATAACAGTCATCCCTGGTATAGTACGGAGAATCCCCATATCCTCTACACACTGATGAGAGGCGCCATCGTTAGCAGGTGTCAGACCGCCGTGGGAACAGAGTATTTTTACATTGAGTTCAGGATAACAGATTTCCTGTCGAATTTGCTCCAAAGCTCTCATGCTTCCGAACACAGCATAGGTAACCACCATAGGAATCTTCCCCGTAGTTGCCAATCCAGCCGCCATACCGACCGCATTCTGTTCTGATATCCCTGCATTGACATGGCGATCTGGAAATGCCGCTGCAAATGACTGGGTCTTACAGGATTTTGATACATCACAGTCAATCACATAGATCTTATCGCATTCTCCTCCAAGGCTTAAGACCTCATCCCCTAACGCCTCTCTGGTAGCCCTTTTACTCACAAAAACCGCCTCCCAACTCTTTCATTGCCTGTTTATACTGATTCGTATCCGGTGCCGTACCATGCCAGGATGCAATATTTTCCATAAATGACACACCTTTTCCCTTCACGGTATCGCATACGATGCATTTGGGTTTTCCATTTTTGCTGTCAAGCATTGACCTGGTGCCTGTCAGAATTTCCGACATGTCATGGCCATTTATCCGGATAGCTTCGAATCCAAATGCCTCAAATTTTACTCTTAAATCCATGGAAGGCATAATATCAGCCACAAATCCATCATTTTGAAGCCTGTTATTGTCTACAAATACTACAAGGTTATCCAAGTGATATTTATTGGCCGCCTGCGCCGCCTCCCAGACCTGTCCCTCGTCACATTCTCCATCGCCAAGCAGTACATAGGTCATATAACTTTTACCGTCTCGTTTAGCAGCGAGAGCCATACCAACAGCGCAGGATATTCCCTGTCCCAAAGAACCGGTGGATATATCAATTCCCGGACATTTTTTCATATCCGGATGTCCCTGCAGTCTTGAACCCTGCTTCCTTAATTGATAGATTTCTTCCTGTCCAATATAGCCCTTTAAAATTAATGCCGAGTATAGAACCGGGCAGACGTGCCCCTTCGAAAGGACAAACCGATCCCGATTCTCCCAGCCGGGGTTTTCAGGGTCTACATTCATCACATCAAAATAGAGCGCTGTAACAATATCTGCCGCGGACAAGGAACCTCCCGGATGGCCGGATTGCGCATGATAAATCATGGTAAGTGCCGTCTTTCTTATTTCATTTGCTTTTTTTTGTAAATAATCCGTTTTCTCTTCTCTCATCTCTTTTACCTGTATGTATATTATCAATAGTCAAAACAAATTAGTAGAACGTCCTACCTTTTTTTGAGAACAGGGATACCTGTTCTCAGTATGTTACTTAATTATACACTAGACCCTGTTTCTCCATGTTTTAAGAGAATCTTCTACTGCCGCATGAATATCATCATAATTCTTATCTTTAATACAGTTTAAAATTCTTTGGTGATAGACTGCCGCCAGAGAGTCGATTTTCTCAGTACGGACATTTTCACCGATGGAATTTTCAAATATACTATAGACCCCTTTCATAATTCTGATAAAAAAAACATTTTTACAGCTTTCTATCAGTGTCATATGAAATTCCATGTCATATTTTTGCATGCGTTCAATATCCTGAGCCTGAATCGCAGCCTTCATCTGATCAATATTCTCCTGAAGTTTTTCCATCTCAGAATAGGTTATCTTCTGTACTGCCAGCTGAACTGTTGCTTCATCCAGGATCTGCCTCAATTCCAAAAGCTCAGTACTTGTGCTGACATCATAAATCATACTGTAGACCACTCTGTCAAATACGGAAGGATTGACCTGAGAGCACACATAGGTTCCATCTCCCCGCTTAATTTCCACAATTCCCATGGTAGACAGTATTTTCATAGCCTCTCTTAGTGAATTCCGGCTCACCTGCATTTCTTCTATCAGCTCGTATTCACTGGGCAGTTTTGTACCAGCTTTGTAGTTCCCCTTAATAATAGAGTCGATGATTGTGTTGATAATCTGATCCACAATTGTTTTCTGCCCGATTGGTTTTAACTTTCTTTTATCGTATTCCGCCATAAATGGTACCATCCTCTTCATCAACTTATTTTTAATATAACACAATTTTATACAAATAGGGGCAACAAACTGGACTAATTGGATTTTTTTACCACATTTACTGTTTCAGTCCGGAAAAAGCAATACTCTGTACAATATACTTTTGTACAAATATAAAAACAATTGCCAGAGGAATTACACTTAAAATTGACAGCGCCAGGGCAATTCCGGCATGAACCTGGCCATTGGCACTTGCATTATACAATACCAGTCCAATCTGGATAGTATAGTTCTGACTCTTATTTAACACGATCATTGGCCACAATAGGTCGTTCCATACATTGACCACATCAAGAATAACGATAGTTGCTATAATGGGCTGCATCAACGGCAGAAACAGCTGCGCATATATTCTGAACTTGCTGGCTCCGTCAATTACTCCCGCCTCATATAAATCATCCGGAAGATCATCGCAGAATTTCTTAACAAAGAACATAAACATGGCATTTGTCATAACTCCCGGAAGAATGACCCCCATAAACTGATTAGAAAGCCCTAATCTTTTGATGATCTGATACATGGGCATCAGCTTAGTCTCAAATGGCACCATCATATTAGACAGTATAAATATCATAATTAAGTTTTTACCTGGGAATTTTCCTTTTGAAATACAAAATCCCGTAAGAGTGGCAATAAACACATTAAATATGACATCCAAAACAGCAATTATGACGGTATTAAATAAATATCTTACAATTGGCACATTGGTCAGGGCCATCTCGTAATTAAATGTACTTAGTTTTTTCGGCAGCATTCTGGGCGGATATGGCAAAGTATATGATTTAAAATAATCAAAACTTGTAGAGACCAGCCATATGAATGGCAGTAAAATGACCAGCGCCATAATGGAAAGTACGCTATAATAAATAATATCTGCAATTCCTAATTTCTTTTTCACCTGCCTGCCCTCCTTCTGCTTCTTCTCTTTTTCCCGGTCCCGTCATCATTATCATTGGTAACCAGATAGTTAATCAAGGTTACACCAAGAATAATAACAAACAGCATGATGGAGGCGGCAGCGGCCTGCCCTTCATCTTTATAATTCAGTGTTGAAAAAGAATTTTTATAGATAAAAAGCATAATAGTTCCAAGTGCTCCCGCTGGATTTCCTGTCTCACCACTTACCGCATATACTTCTGTAAAACGTTTGAGCGCGGAAATAGAGGAAGTAATCAGCACAAAAACGAATGTATTTTTTATACATGGAATTGTAATATAAATCCATTTATTCCACTCATTGGCCCCATCAATCTCTGATGCTTCATAAAGTTCTCTTGATACACTTTGCAGACCGGCAAAAAACAGTATAATATTATAACCGATTCCTTTCCATATCGCCATAGCAACAAGCGATTCCCTTGCCGTAGCCGCACCATTGAGCCAAAGTTTTGGACTGATTCCTAAAAATCCTAATAAGTAATTGACAATACCTGATTCATTCGGCATAAGAAGATATTTAAATAATGTGGCTACTGTCACCATTGACATGATCATTGGCAATAAGAAAATTACCTTAAAAACATTTTTTCCCCTTCGTACATGGTTAAGCATATTAGCAATAATAAATGCGATAGGCACATTGAAACCGACGCCGAGCACTGCCATATACAGTGTGTTTACTACATCTTTCTTGAATTCGTCATTTCCAAACAGTATTTTATAATTTGTAAATCCGATAAAAGTACCTTTTATGTTTTCAAGGCTTGTTCCAAGCGTGCGAAGCAATGGGTACACGTTAAAAACTACCGTTCCTGTCAGCGGAATTAACAATAATAGGTACCAGCTCAGTATTTTTTTAGTCTTTGACCATCTCACACCGTTTCCTCCTAACGACATTTCACGGGATACTGCACCCGCAGTATCCCGTGGATACAGGTGCTATTGCCCTAACTGTGCTTTTGTATTATTAACCCAGTCAGATACTCCTTTATAGAACTCCTCACGGGCGGCTTCTGCCGTCAGCTGCTTTGACAAAATCTGATTATTCACTGCCTGAAGCGGAGTTCTCCAGAACCAGTAATCATCTGTCTTAAACATAGCATTAATCTGATAATCGTGTCGCTTCTTGTTAATTTCATAATCCATCATAGTGACTTTGCTGGTGTCTGCAAGTGCGGTAACCTTATCCTGAGCATAATTTGTTAAATAGAAGTCTACGATCTCAGGTGTCGTGGTCAGCTTCTTGATAACTTCCCATGCAGCGTCTGGATTCTTGGCTGATTTAGTTATAGAGAAGCGGAAAAATTCAGGGAAACCTTCCATTCCATTTTTGCCCGTCGGTATAAGCAAAGGAATATATCTGTCACAGATCGCGCTGTCGTTAGCATACACATACTTCATATAATTGGTTCCAACATTATTGGTATCGAAATTAATTGCAATGTCATTTTCGTCAGTAAAGAATTTTTCGCTGCCGTTTCCGGTTGCCACACCTTCCGGACAACAGTTAACCAGCCTTATCATATCGGTAAAATAATTAAGAACCTCCGGAGAATTCTTTACATACTCCACATATTCATTTGTATCCATATCTGACAGCATCATAGTATCACTTTTATAGGTCTTTACCGCATCATAGCTGATCGCATACCACTCCATCCAGGTTGAGAATAAATATCCGCCGTAGTTGGTGGACCCAGTTGCAGGATTTTTACCGGTCATCTTTTCTGCCATGTCTACCAGTTCCGTAAAAGTTGTACTTTCAGTAGGTGCCTCTACTCCCCAATCCTCAAAAAGCTGCTTGTCATATACAATAATATTGCTTGCCATAGTCATTGGAAGACCGAATACCTGTCCTGTGTTTTCGGGATAGTTAAAGGAATTATACTTCGTATAAAAAACGGCCGGATCGATAAACAAGTGATTCAGACTGTCGAAATTAACTTCCGTATCCTTCTTTAAATAATCTGTCAGATCAATATACCACCCGGGAACTGCTTCCTGATTTGTATAAAATCCAACATCGACCTCACCAGAAGTTACAAGAGTCTCCATTTTCTGAATCCAGCCGTCCCACGGAATAGATACTAAATCAATGTCATAATCCGGAATCTGCTCTTCTAAAAATGCTTCAAATTCTCCCAGTCCCTTCTTTTTAATCCCTGATATAGGATCTACGGTTGTCTCCTCACTGATACCGGGAACCACAACTCTAACCACTTCTTTCCCGGAGGCCGCTGCATCTTTAGCACCTTCAGTTTTTCTTTCTGAAGCCTTATCCCCTCCGTCTCTCTCTGCTGTCTGTGTTCCTGATCCGCCACATCCTGTCATTAGCGCAGACACACCTAATGCGATTGATAACATAATGCTTAAAGTTTTCTTCTTCATTTCTTCTCCCTTTCCCCGGATGCGGCTCCACCGCCTCCTCAATACCGGTTAATAGTTTCACTCATCTTTTAAATCTCCTCGCGTTTTTACCTCCTGTTCTCATATATAGAACGTACTACCTTTGTTTGTCTATATATTATATTTTATTTATGTATATGTCAATAGTCTTTGGGCAATTATATTATAATTGGTAGGATGTTCTATGTTTATAGCTATATATTTGTTTATTTTAACCATATTATCACTGTTTTTCACTCGTTAATTATTAAACATTCATTGACTTCATGTCATCTATTTGCTAAAATACAAACTAATGATGCTAATGAGACGAAGAGTAAGGCATGTGTTTACACGACAGCCTTGCTCTTTTTTTACTTTCTAGGAAACTTCGCAAATCGGCCAAGATAGTGTATAATGGACTT